>NZ_JBHYIQ010000020.1:0-2759 GCF_042739895.1 Amycolatopsis sp. NPDC059021 | reverse complement strand
CCCGACCGCCGCCCCCCCGGCGCGCCCCCCCCCGCCCCGCGGAGGGCGTGCCGGACACCCACCCCCAGCCCCGCCCCCCCGCCCCCCCACAGCCGGGCGCTGCAACACGAATGCGGCCGGAGCGCCGGGGATCAGCGGCGGCGGGTGAGCTTGCCGAGTACGGAGGAGCGTCGCGGCGTCGCGGTGATCTCGCCCGCGACGGCGTCGTCGAGCAGGGAGCCGACCGTCTCGTGCGCACACGCCCGGTTGGCGCCGATGCCGCCGCTGGGGCCGCGCTTGATCCAGCCGACGACGTAGGTGCCCGGCCGTCCTTCGACACGTCCGCCGGTGTGCGGGATGGTGCCGGTCTCCTCGTCGAACGGCAGCCCCGGCACCGGCGTGCCCCGGTAGCCGACGGCGCGGATCACCTGGCCAGCCGGGATCGAGACGTCACCGGTGACGCGGAGCCCGCGGACCTGGGCGTCGCCGAGGATCTCGAGCGGCGCGGAGTGGAAGCGCAGCACGATGCGCCGGTTCTCGTGCCGCGGCGGCACGGACCAGTCGACGGTCTCGCGTGCGACGTCGCGGAGCAGGGCCGCCTTGGACCCCTCGGCCGCGGTGTCGATGGCGCGGGCGATCTCCGGGTCGTGTGTGTCCACGACGAGGTCGACGTTCTTCCGCTGGGCCAGCGCGAGCAGTTCCGGGCCGGTGTAGGCCGCCGCGTCCGGGCCGCGCCGGGCGAGCAGGACCACCTCGCGCACCTTGCTCGACCGCAGCCGGGCCAGCGCCTCCGGGGCGATGGTGGTGCCTTCGAGGGTGGCGGGGTCGGCGGTCAGGATCCGCGCGACGTCGAGTGCCACGTTGCCGTTGCCGATCACGACCACGCGTTCCGCCGAGAGGTCGATCGCGTCGGCCGGCGTGTCGGGGTGGCCGTTGTACCAGGCGACCACCTCGGTCGCGGCCATGCTGCCGGGCAGGTCCTCGCCGGGAAGGCCGAGGCTGCGTGCCGAGGACGCGCCGACCGCGTAGATCACCGCGTCGTGCTGCGCGGCCAGTTCATCGACCGTGACGTCCCGCCCGATCTCGACGCCCAGCCGCATCCGGAGCCGCGGGTGGTTGTGGAAACGCGCGAACGTCTCGCCGATCTTCTTCGTCGACGGGTGGTCCGGCGCGACGCCGTACCGCACGAGCCCGCCCGCGACCGGCAGCCTGTCGATCAGGGTGACCCGGGAACCGGTGTGCAGCAACAGATCCTCGACCGCGTACATGCCGGCCGGGCCGGTGCCGACCACGGCGACGTCCAGCGGCGCGAAGTCGCTGGGGATGTCACGGTCGAACACCGGCGGGCCCCACGCGTGGAAGTTGGGCGCCGGGTCGCCGGCTGCCGCCGGGGCCCGGTCCGCGTAGAAGGCGGCGTTGATCCCGGCGTACGGTTTGAGCGACTCGGTCAGGCTGTCGACCGGGAAGATCGCGTCGACCGGGCACGCGTCCGCGCAGGCCCCGCAGTCGATGCACGATTTCGGGTCCACGTAGAGCATTTCGGTGGTCCCGAAGTCCGGCTCGTCCGGGGTCGGGTGGATGCAGTTGACCGGGCACACCGACACGCAGGTCGCGTCGTTGCAGCAGGTCTGGGTGATCGCGAAGGCCATGGGCTCAGATGAGGTTGGCGCGCTTGTAGAACCAGGTCGACGCCCTGGTGAGCAGCCCGGCCGAGTTGAGGAACTCCATCAGCCCGGCGCAGCTCGAGCGCATCAGCGACTTGTGGTGCTCGTTCGCCTTCGCCTCGCGGAGCGCGCGCTTGGTGTCGAGCCCGGCGTTGGCGTAGACCTTCTTGTTCACCATGCTGGTGACGATGAAGTACGACGCGATCGCGACCACGAGGCCGTTGATCTGGCGGCGCAGCTTGCCCGCGCCTTCCAGGCGGGCCTTCGTCTCCTCGCGGGCGAACTTCATGTGCCGCGACTCTTCGACGACGTGGATGTTGTTGATGGTGCGGACGAAGGGGGCGACCCGCTCGTCACGCATCCAGTCGCGCTGCATGACGTCGAGGACCTCTTCGGCCACCAGGATCGCGGCGTAGGCGGCCTCGCCGAAGGCGATGGTCTTGAAGGCACGGCCGAGTTCGACCACGACCCGGGTCGGGCGGTACGCGGGGGCACGCAGCTTCGCGGCGCCGCGCGCGAACATGATCGAGTGACGGCACTCGTCGGCGATCTCGGTCAGCGCCCACTGGAAGGCCGGGTCGGTCGGGTCCTTGGCGTAGAAGTCGCGCAGCACCATCTGCTGCAGGATCATCTCGAACCAGATACCGGTGCTGGCCACCGACGCCGCCTCCTGGCGGGTCAGCTCGCGCTGCTGCTCCGGCGTCATCTCGTCCCAGTAGGACGTGCGGTACAGGGTGCTCCACTCCGGGCTCGCGCCGTGGTGCGCGGTGTCGAGCGGGGTCTCCCAGTCGACTTCCTTGGCCGGGTCGTAGGACAGGGTTTCCGAGGACTGCAGCAGCCGGCGCGCGACGTCGTCGCGGCCGGGGTCCTGCGGCGCTGCGTGGTCCCGTGCGATGCTGCTGGTCATGGAACGCTCCCTGAGCGAAGTGGTGACGTTCTAGGTGTAACTTCAAGTAACGTTACTCGAAGTTACACATACTTCGCGAGTGGCCTAGCGGGAGTGTGACGCAGGTCACGTATGCTCGGTGTGGGCTGAATGGGGGGGTTGTCCGCGGACAAGCGAGGTAAATAACCCAGAGAGCAAAGGCGCAGAACAAAAAGCCCCAAAACACCGGG
>NZ_JBHYIQ010000019.1:127589-127878 GCF_042739895.1 Amycolatopsis sp. NPDC059021 | reverse complement strand
GTCCCGCCGGGCCGGCCCCCCCCCCCCCCCCCGCGCCCCCCCCCCCCCCCCGCCCCCCACACCCCCCCCCCCCCCGCCCCCCCCCCCCCACGCCAGCGGGGGTGGCGCAAAGGTCCGTGAAGGCCACCTTCACAGCGCTCAGGGTAGGCAAGGAGTCCTTCACGGCATGCGCTCGCAGGAACGAAAAGATCCGTGGGGGGCGCCCAGAGTGGGCCCCAAAGCCCCCACGGGGCCCCCCCCCCCCCCCCCCGCCCCCCCCCCGGGGGCGGGACGCGCCCCGCGCCCCCCC
>NZ_JBHYIQ010000019.1:99435-127579 GCF_042739895.1 Amycolatopsis sp. NPDC059021 | reverse complement strand
GACCCAGAGTCCCTCAAGGAGGCCCCCACGGACCACCCCGGTCACCCCCGTGGGTCCGGAAGGCGCCGTGCGCCGACGATCACCGCCAGCACCAGCACCGCCTGCAAGCCGATCACCAGCACAAAAGCGCTCTTCATCCCCAGCGAATCCGGCGCGCTCAGCGAGGCGAACAGGCTCCCCAGAGTCGCGACGCCCAGAGCGAGCGACGTCTGCTGGTTCGTGGTCATCACGCCGCTGCCGACACCGGCCAGGTCGGTCGGGACCTTCGAGAGCACGATGCGGAACAGTGTGGTCATCGCGAGGCCGTTGCCGACGCCGATGAGCAGCATCGCGGGCGCGAGGTCCAGCACGTTCAGGTCCGGCCACGCCAGCAGCGTCGAGCCGATCAGCGTCAGCACGCCGAGCAGCAACAGCACTCCACCCGTCACGACGACCTTCTGGCCGAACCGTGCCACCAGGCGGCTGCTGATCAGCGACATCGTGAAGAAGCCGATCGCCATCGGGGTCAGCGCGAGGCCGGCGCCCATCGGGCCGAGGTGCAGCCCGCCCTGCAGCGTCATGGCGTAGACGAACATGAACGCGCCGAAGCCGCTGAAGAACGGGACGCCGACGAGCAGGCCGAGCCGGACGCTCGGCATCCGCATCACCGACGGCGGCAGTAGCGGGTGCCCGCCGCGCAGCTCCAGCCGACGCTCCACGCGGACGAACGCGAACGCGGCGAACGGAAACAGCACGAGCAGCGCGACTGTCCACAGTGGCCAGCCGAGCGCGTGGCCCTCCATCAGCGGGACGAGCAGCGAGAGCAGAGCCACGCCCAGCAGCACGGTGCCCCAGCGGTCGACGCCGAGCGGGTTGTGCGCACGGGTTTCCGGCAGCTTGCGCGCCAGGATCAGGCCGACGATGCCGATCGGGACGTTGACCAGGAAGATCGGCCGCCAGGACAGGTCCCACACGTTCGCCGCGACGAGCGCGCCACCGAGCAGCTGGCCGATGACGGTCGCGATACCGCCGGTCGCGCCGTACATGCCGAGCGCGCGCGAGCGGTGTTCGCCGTCGGTGCTGGCCTGGATGATCGAGAGCACCTGCGGCAGCATCATGGCCGCGGCCGCGCCCTGCGCGACCCTGGCGATCACCAGCGTCCCCGCGGTCGGGGCGAGTCCGCAGGCCAGCGACGTCAGCGTGAACAGCGCCAGGCCGATCGTGTACATCTTGCGCCTGCCGAGCGAGTCTCCCAGGCGACCGCCGACCACCAGCAGCACGGCGTAGGCGATGCCGTACCCGGCGACCACCAGTTCCAGGGTCGCGGTGGACGCCTTGAGATCCGCGTCGATGGTGGGCAGCGCGACGTTGACGATGAAGAAGTCGATGATGGTGAGTGCCGCCCCCAGCAGCACGGTGACCAGGCCGGCAGGGGTGAGGCCCGGCCTGACGGGTGTCTCGGCGACGCGGGTGCGCACCGCCGGGACGGTTTCAGTCGTGGTCATGGGTACTACGATCGACGACGTCGTAACCTGGTACCAGATAGTGTTTATCCGGGTATTGGGACTACCTGGTAACAGCATCGGGAGTATGGGAGCCTAGCACCATGACCACCGCCGTCGAAGAACGCGTGCGGCGCAACGAACTCGCCGCGTTCCTGCGAAGCCGTCGTGCGCGCATCACACCCGAGCAGGTCGGCCTGCCGACAGCCGGACGCCGCCGGACGCCGGGGCTGCGCCGCGAGGAGGTCGCGCAGCTCGCCGGTGTCGGGGTCACCTGGTACACCTGGCTCGAACAGGGCCGCGACATCAACGCCTCCGAGCAGGTGCTCGCCGCGATCTCCCGCACGCTGAAGCTGGACCCGTACGAGCACAAACACCTGTTCACCCTCGCCGGTGCGCCCGAGCCCAGCTACGAAAAGGAATGCAATTCGATCTCCCGTCCCGTGCTCACCATGATGGAGAAGCTGGAGCCCTACCCGGTGGCGGTGCGTAACGCCCGCTGCGATCTGCTGGCCTACAACCGCGGTTACACCTGGCTGATGGGCGACGTCGATTCGATCCCGTTCGAGGACCGCAACACCCTGGTGCAGTGCCTGACCAACCCGGAGTGGAAGGCGCGGATGCTCGACTGGGACAGCAACATCCCGCGCGTGGTCGCCAAGTTCCGCGCGTCGATGGCCGAGCACGTCGCCGAACCGGCGTGGAAGTCGCTGGTCAAGCGGCTGAAGGCGGAGTCCCCGCTGTTCGAAGAGCTGTGGACCCGGCACGACGTCAACGCCGAGCCGATCCTCTGCAAGCGGTACCTGCACCCCGAGGTCGGCCTGCTCAAGTTCACCTTCACCTACCTCTACTTCGGGCGGAATTCGGAGATCACGTTGTCGGCCTACACCCCGGCCGACGAGGAGACGGCGGCGAAGCTGCCGACGTCGTTCTGACCCTGACCTGGGCCGTTCCCTCCCGAGAGGGAGCCGGACGACGCCGCGGAGGGAACTGATCCAGCGTCGCGCGGACGACGCTTGCGGGTATGACCACCACACTCGCTCCTCCGGCACGGATGCCGATCCCGCACGCCCGGCTCGTCGCGTGCTATGCCGCGATCCTCGGCACTTTTCCTTATCTGACACTGAAGATCTCGTGGGTCACCGGCGGCACGATCGGCCTGCGTGATCCGTCCTTTGTGGACTCGCCGACGATGGTGTTCGCGAATCTGCTCACCGCCGGGATGGACGCGGTGGCGATCGCGCTGGCCTTCGCGCTCACCTACGCGTGGGGCCGCCGGATCCCGGCGCCGCTGGTGCTGTTCCCGGCGTGGGCCGCGACCGGTCTGCTCGCGCCGATCGTGCTGAGCAGCCCCGTCATCGGCGTCGACCTGCTCCGCTCGCCGACCAGCACGCTGCCGCTTCACGACTGGGTCTGGGCCGTGGTCTACGGCGGCTTCACCTGGCAGGGCCTCGCGCTGCTGACGGCGTTCGTCTTCTACGTCCGGGATCGCTGGCCCGCGCTGACCAGCTCGCGAACCCGTCCCGTCGGCACGGTGGGCCGGATCGCCGGGGTGGCCGCCATCGGGACGGCGGCGCTGCACTTCGCGTGGGCAGCCGGTTCGACGTTCGCTCTGGTCCCCGGGCGGACGGCGGGGCTTTCGGCGCGCTTCCTCGACGTCGTGGTCGGTGTGCTGACGCTGCTCGCCGTCGCCGCACTCCTGACGCTGCATCGCGGACGGCTCTGGCCACGGCTGGTCGTGGTGTGGACCGGCGCGGGTTCGATGGTCGGCTGGGGTTCGTGGATGCTGTTCACCACGGTCCTCGGCGGCCCGCTCGCCGAGGGCGCGACGCTGGTGCAGGCCGCCGTCTACGCCGTCCAAGTGACGGTCGGCGTGCTGGCGATGGTCGCGGTGCTGCGGCGGATACCGCGTACGGCGTAGGAGGAGAGTCGCTTGCGGACGGACGCGCCGACGCTCGGCGGCGGGTAGTTTTCGCGGCATGAGACCGGAGTGGTGGCAGAGGCGGAACCCGTGGGTGGGCCGTGTCGTGCGCACCGTGCTCATCCTGGGTTTCGTACTCGGTGTCACCACCAGCGCGTCTCACTGGCAGCACGGCGCACATCCGCTCACCCTGGCCGGGTACGCGTGGCTGGCCGCGACCGTACTGACGCTGCTCGTCGTCCACCGCTTCCCGCTCACCGTCTTCCTGCTGACCGTGACCTCGGCCTACCTCTACTACGCGAGCGCGTTCCCCGGTGGTCCGGTGATCATCGTCCCGACGATCGCGTTGTTCATGCTCACCCGGCTGCGGGGTCCGCTGACCGCGGGAATCACCGGCGCCGCGGTCCTGATCGCCGGGTACACCGCCTTCTTCATCCGCCGTGGCGCGCTGGAGATCACCGCGGGTTCGGGACTCGCGCTGGTGTGGATCGCCGCGGTCATCGGCGTCGGCACCGCGGTGCGGTACCAGTGGGCGGCGGTGCAGGCCCGGCGCGAGCAGGCCACCGAACACCGGCACCGGATGGCCGAGCAGGAACGGTTGCGCATCGCCCGCGAGGTGCACGACGTCGTCGCGCACAGCCTCGCCATGATCAACGTGCAGGCCGGGGTCGCCGCGCACGTCGCGGACCGGCGGCCGGAGCAGGCGAAAGAGGCGCTGCTGAACATCAAGGAGGCCAGCGCGTCGGCGTTGAAGGACCTGCGGGCGACGCTGGCGGTGTTGCGGTCCGGCGAGGACAAGGCACCCGCGCCGAGCCTCGCGCACCTGAACGAACTGGTGTGTCACGTCGAGGCGGCAGGCCTCGACATCCGGGTGCAGGGCGGCCCCGGTGAGCTGCCCGCGCCCGTCGACGGCGCCGCGTACCGGATCCTCCAGGAGTCGCTGACCAACGTCGTCCGCCACGCCGAGGCCGCAACCACTGTCGATGTCCGGTTCGAGCGGCGGGCGGGGGCGTTGCGGATGACCGTGCGGGATGATGGCCGGACCACGGCGGAACCGACGCCGGGACACGGACTGCGGGGCATGTGCGAGCGAGCCGCCGCGCTCGGCGGCCAGGTCACCGCGGGCGTCGTCGCCGGCGGCTTCGAGGTCCGCGCGGAACTGCCTGTGGAAGGTGAAGCATGACGATCCGGGTGGTTCTCGCCGACGACCAGGCCCTGGTCCGCGCCGGATTCCGGGTGCTGCTGGAGACCGAGGACGGCTTCGAGGTCTGCGGCGAGGCGGGCGACGGCGAGGAGGCCGTGGCGCAGGCCGTCGAGCACAAACCGGACATCGTGGTGATGGACGTCCGGATGCCCGGCACCGACGGCCTCGAAGCGACCCGCCGGATCACCGCGAACCCCGAACTGACCGGGGTCAAGGTGCTGGTGCTGACGACGTTCGACGTCGACGAGTACGTCTACGAGGCGCTCCGGTCCGGGGCGAGCGGCTTCCTGCTGAAGGACACCGACCCGGTCGAGCTGCTGCGCGCGCTGCGCGTCGTCGCCGCCGGGGAGGCGCTGCTCGCGCCGACGGTGACCCGCAGGCTGATCGCGGAGTTCGTCGGCCGCCCGGAGAACCGGCGGATCGACACGAGCGCCGTCCGCGAGATCACCGATCGCGAACGTGAGGTGCTCGGCCTGGTCGCCGGCGGCCTGTCGAACGACGAGATCGCCGCGCACCTGGTGATCTCGACGGCCACCGCGCGCACGCACGTCAGCCGCATCATGACCAAGATCGGCGCGCGGGACCGGGCACAGCTCGTCGTCCTCGCCTACGAATCCGGCCTGGTCACCCCGAAACGTGGTTAGCCGCGTTTGAACTGCAGGACGAGGCGGACCAGGAACACCACGGCCACCGTGGCGACCACGACGATCTGCCAGGCCATCTCGGCTCCTCTCATGGACGCATCGAACCGATGCTCCGATCAGAAGGCGTCCGAGGGTGGGACCACGTTGGCCGACACGACGCAGCTCACACTTTCGGGCTAACGACCAGGGCGGCACGAAACACCACGTAACGGCTCGGGGCGCGAGGAGGACGGCTATCCTGCTCGGGTGCGTCGTGCGTTGATCACCGGTATCACCGGTCAGGATGGCCAATATCTCGCAGAGCTGCTGCATTCGAAGAACTACGAGGTGTTCGGCCTGGTCAAGGGGCAGAACAACCCGCGGATCGACATGATCCGCGCGGAGTACCCCTACGTCGAGCTGGTGTCGGCGGACCTGCAGGACCTCTCCAGCCTCGTCGGCGCGCTGGAGCAGGTGCAGCCGGACGAGGTGTACAACCTCGGCGCGATTTCGTTCGTGGCGCTGAGCTTCAAGCAGGCCGAGCTGACCGCGAACGTCACCGGGCTCGGTGTGCTCCGGCTGCTGGAGGCCATCCGCATGGTCGGCGGGCCGGACCACAAGATCCGCTTCTACCAGGCGTCCAGCTCGGAGATGTTCGGCAAGGTCCGCGAATCGCCGCAGACCGAGGAAACGCCGTTCTACCCGCGTTCGCCGTACGGCTGCGCGAAGGTCTTCGGCCACGACATCACCGTCAACCACCGCGACAGCTACGGCCTGTTCGCCTGCTCCGGGATCCTGTTCAACCACGAGAGCCCGCGCCGCGGCATCGAGTTCGTCACCCGCAAGATCACCAACGCGGTGGCCCGCATCAAGCTCGGCCTGCAGGAGACCGTCGCGCTGGGCAATCTCGAACCGCGCCGCGACTGGGGTTTCGCCGGGGACTACGTCGACGCGATGTGGCGGATGCTGCAGCAGGACGAGCCGGGTGACTACGTCGTCGCGACCGGGCGGACGCACAGCGTGCGCGACTTCCTCAACGCGGCCTTCGGGCACGTCGGCCTCGAAGACTGGGAGCGCTTCGTCACCCAGGACCCGCGGTTCTTCCGCCCGGCCGAGGTCGATCTGCTCGTCGGCGACGCCACCAAGGCACGCGAGGAGCTGGGCTGGAAGCCCCAGGTCGACTTCGAAACGCTGGTGTCCATGATGGTGGACCACGACCTGCAGCTCGAAGCCAGAAAGGCCGGAATAGACCTCCCATGATCTCCTACGCGCAAAACGCGGAGGACGTGGTTCTCGCCCGGGTGTTCGCGGGCAGGACCGACGGTCGCTATGTCGACATCGGGGCCGGGTATCCGCTCCAGGACTCGGTCACCAAGCACTTCTACGACCTCGGCTGGCGCGGGCTCAACGTCGAGCCGGAGCCGTCGCTGTTCGACCAGCTGCGCAGCGAACGGCCCGAGGACGTCAACCTCGCGATCGCCGTCGGGGCGAAGCCGGGCAAGACCGTGCTGCACGTGGTCGAGGGGCAGTGGGGCCGGGCGACGCTTGACGACGATCTCGCCGCGCACTACCGCACGGACGAGGACTGGCCGACCCACGACGTCGAGGTCGACGTCGTCACGCTCGCCGAGCTGCTCGACGAGCATCCCGGCCCGCTCGACTTCGTCAAGATCGACGTCGAGGGCGCCGAGCGCGACGTGATCGAGGGCGCCGACTGGACCCGGCACCGCCCGCGAGTGGTCGTGGTCGAGGCCACCGAACCCGGCTCGCCCCAGCCGTCGCACGGCGAATGGGAGCCGATCCTGCTCGACGCCGGATACCGCTGCGCGCTCTTCGACGGGCTCAACCGGTTCTACGCCCCGGCGGACGACGAGGAGGCGTTGAGCCGCCTCGCCATCCCTGCCAACGTTTTCGACGACTTCGAGCGCTACGACGTCGCGCAGCTCCGCTCGGCGCAGGCGAACCGGCCCGGCGAGGTCGGCTACATCCGGCGTCTGGAAGAGGCGGTGCAGGAAGCGCAGCAGTCCCGCGCCGACCGCGAGGAGTACGTGCGGAAGGTGGAGACCGCGCTGGCCGACAGCCAGCGGGACGCCACCCGGGCGCAGCGGCGGGCCGCCGCGCTCGAATGGCGCATCGCCGAACTGGAAGCCGAACTGCGGGCCGCGCGCGCTCAGCGGTAGGCGTGCACGATCGCGGTGTAGGTCTCCGCCTCGCCGGGCGCCATCTGCTTGCCCTCGTCGGGACCGAGCGCGACCTCGATCCGGTCGAAACCGGCGGCCTGGCACCAGCCGGTCAGGCATTTCATGTTCGGCACCCACCAGTTCGTCGGGTCGCCGCGGAAGCCGTCGAACGGGTAGAACTGCGCGAACTCGCGGTCTTCGAAGCCGGCGATCTGCACGCCGTGCGTCGAGACGATCGCCATCTCGCCGGTCACCTTGTACAGCTGCCGCAGCGCGCCGATCGGGTCGACGAGGTGGTACAGCACGCCCGCGAAGAACACCACGTCGTACTGCCCGACCGAAGTGACGTCGTCGTGCGAGAAGTCGAGCACGATGTCCTCGACCTTGCTGTCCCGCAGGCGCCGCGCGGTGTCGAACCCGGCCTTGCCCGGCAACGTGTCCGGCCGCCACGCGCCGGGGACGTCGATGGCGTCGGGGACGTGCTCGCCGCGCTCCCGCATCCCGTGGATGGCGGCGTAGTAGGTCGGGAAGTCGATCGACCAGGTGTAGTGGTCGAGCGCGACGACTTTCTCCGCGCCCGCTTCTTCGGCGGCGAAGGAGTAGCGGCCGTCCCACGCGCCGATGTCCAGCACGGTGCGGCCGGTCAGGTCCGGGACCTGCCAGCTGTTCCACTCCTTGACGCTGAAGTCCGCGGGCTTCGCGCCCGGCGTGACGACGCCCTCGCCGACGTCGACGGAGTGGAACCAGAAGGGAACGGCGTCAACGGCTTCCTGCCGTGCTTGTGCGCTCAAGGCGGTCATGGTCCGACACGGTAGCCAATGCCCGATCGGGCCGTGACAGGTTCCGCTGCAGTTCGGTGAGCCGACGCGCCATCGTTGCCCCGACAGCCTCCGGACTGCACCGCGCCGCAACGGCTTCCGCGCCCCGGACACCCATGGCGCGACGCCGTGACCCGGACTCCGCGAGCCACCGCAGCCAGCGGGCGGCCTGATCGACGTCGGGCTCCGCCCACAGCTGGCCTTCGGTGTACCAGTCGCCGAACTCCGCGCCGAACCGGTGATCCCGCGCGGTGATGGGCCGGATGTCGTACCCGACGACGGCCGCGGCGCCGGGCGGCATGAAGTCGACGTTGCCGCCATAGCCGGTCGCGATCACCGGTTTCTCCATGGCCATCGCCTCGGCCATGCCGAGACCGAAACCCTCCGAGCGGTGCAGGGACATGTAGATGTCGCAGCTGGCGAGCAGACAGTCCATGTCCGCGCGCGACATCTGCCGCGACAGCAGCGTCCCGTTCACGCTCGCGACGGCCTGCGCCAGATGCGTTGCCAGCTCGGGGAAGCGGTCGAGGTCGTTGGCCTTGATGACCAGTTGTGCCTTGGTGCCCTGCTCTTCCGGAGGGAAGGCGCGACGGAACGCCTCGATGACACCCCACGGGTTCTTCCGCGCGTCACTGGAGGACGCGCTGAAGGTGTACAGCACCATCAGCCTGTCGTCCGGGATTCCGAAACGTGCTTTGTCGCCCGGGATGCCGGGCCGTTGCGGGACCACGCTCGGCACGACGGTGATCGGGATGTCGGTCGCGGTGCGGCAGGCATCGGCGACGTAGGTGGAGAGCACCCACAGCTCGTCGATCCGGGGGAGCTGCGCGAGCGCGTACTTCGGCATGTCCGGGAGTTCCCACGCCCACATCGCGATGGTGTAGCGATCGAGCGCGTGTTCCGGGATCAGCTGGAACTCGTTGACGTTGACGAGCCAGAAGTCGAGCGGGAATTCCTTGCCCCGGCGCAACGCGGCGATGTCCGGCGGGATCGGCACCGTCCGGTACGGGGCCTGGGAGTTGAACTCGGTGAAGGTCGCGTCGACGCCGGTGCTGGGCAGCGCGAGCGCCTGGACGTGGCGGCGGGCCGACTCGGAAAGGCCGGTCGTCGCCCGCGCGTCGGCGAAGACGTTCACGCCCAGCCGGGTTCGTTCGATCGTCGCCGGGCGGTGTCGCTCGATCGCCGTGAGTGCGTCCACATAGGACTGTGCGGCGACCGGCAGCGACGCGTTGTTCCGCATGTATTCGCGGGCTTTCGCCCCCGCGGCACGGAGTTCGTCCGGCCAGCACACGGCGCGTTCGAGCGCGTTGTACAGCTCCTGGGCTTCCGACGCCGCGTCCGTGGGAATCGTCCAGCAGAACGCCTCGTCGAAATGGCGGTGCTGCGGCAGATCGCTGGTGATGACCGGACGCCCGGCGCCGAACGCGCGCATCATCGTCGCGCTCGTTTCCCCCGCTGTCGGCCAGCGGAGATTGACGACGGCGTCGGTGGCGCTGATCAGCTCCTCGAACTCGGCCTTCTCCGGCGACAGGACAAAGTGGACGGAGTCGCTGACGCCGAGTTCGGCGATCGTGCGGCGGATGTCGTCCAGCAGGCCCGGTTCGCCGGGGTGGCCGGCGATCACCAGGCGCGCGTTCGGCCAGCGGCGGCGGAGCTCGGCGAAGACCAGCACCGCCACGGTCACCCGCTTGATGCCGACCAGCCCGCCGAACACCCCGAACACCACGTGCTCGTCGTGCCAGCCGTGCCGCGCGCGGGTCTCGGCGCGGCCGGAGTCGTCGCGGATCGGCGCCCCGGACGGGACGACGTGCACCGGCTTCTCCGGATAGCGGGCGCGCAGGAACCTGGCGGAGTGCGGGTCGTGAACCAGCACGCCCTTGCTGGCCGTCACCAGCCGGCGTTCCAGGGTCAGCGTGCCGTAGTCGATGGTCCGGACGCCGTCGACCTCGATCGCGGGCCAGCAGTCGAGCAGCGCGGGATCGGTGGGATGACCCCAGATCGGGCCGTGCGCGTACCGGACTTCCTCCTTGAACGCGTCGGTCGACGTGCCGCCGAACAGGCCCGAGTGGAAGTCGAGCAGCGACGGGTCGTGCAGCACCACGACGCCGGGGACTTCCAGCGCCCGCCGGTAGATCTTCGCGTGGATCCCGGCGTGGTTGCCCATGTGGTAGATGTTCAGCGCATCGTCCACTTCGGACGAATCCGGTGCGAGGAGCGGGACCCCGGCCGGAGTCTCGGCGTTGTCCGCGTCGTCGACCGCCGCGATCTCGATCCGGCCGGACAGCGCTTCGAGCAGTTCGAAGCTGTAGTCGGCGATCCCGCTGCGCTGGGGCGGCAGCGGGGTCCACATCGCGTACCGGCTCATCGCCACGCGATCAGGCTGTAGCGATCGCCCGCGCCGACGATTTCGACGTCGGTGAAGCCCGCGGACTCGGCGAGGAAGCGGAGGAAGACCGGGTGCAGCGGCTTGCGCGCGTACGGATCGACCCGGAAGTCGCCGTTCGCGTTGTCGTCCGCTGCCGGGGTTTCGACGATCAGCGTGCCACCGGGCTGCAACGCCGTCGCGGCGGCGTCGACGAACCGGGCCAGCGTGCTCGGTTCGAGCCGCTCCGCGTAACGGAACGCGGTCACGGCGCCGAGCGAACGCGCGGGCGTGGCGACCAGGGCTTCGAGTGCGTCGGCGTCCTCGATCCGCAGTCCGAGACCCTCGACGTGCCTTCGCACGAGGGAGTTCGCGGACGCGGCACGGTAGGGCAGGTTCTCGGCGCGGAGGACTTCCAGCCATTCGCCGCGTGCGGGCGCGACGTCGAAGACCGGGCCGTTCGCGCCGTTCTCGTGTGCCTTCCGCACCGCGGCGACGTACCGCACGCGTTCGCTGCGGACGTGTTCGGCGGGCCCGTCCAGCAGTTCGGACAGGGCGAGTTCCAGGAACGAATCGCGATCGGCGACGTCGGCGGCGGGCGCGGTCTCGGGACGGTTCGCGCGGACCTGGTCGAGGAAGCCGTCGAGCTGCGCGTGCCGGAGCCGGACGTCGCGGGCTGCCCCGGTCAGCGCGGCGATCTGCGCTTCGAGCGCCTTGATCCGCTGTTCCGCGTCCTCGCCGTGCTCGGCCGTCTCGGCGAGCCGGAGCCGGAGATCGCCCAGCTGCGACTCGATCCGGCCCAGCGACGAGAAGAGCCGCTGGTTGAGCCCGGCCATCAGGTTCTGGTCGCTGCGCTTGAGCAGCTCGACCTCGTGGGCCAGCTCGTCGTGGCTCACCCTGTCGACGCCTGCCAGCTCGTCGACCCTGGCACGCTGAACGCGGTCCACCTCGTCGAGGCCCGCCAGCGCCTCGTGGATCGCGAGGTTGGACTCGATCTGCCATTTGAGCTGGCGGCGCCAGAGGAACCGCAGGGCCAGCCTGCCGAGCAGATCGGTCCGCTTCAGCGGCAGGTGCAGTTGCTGGTGCTCACCGAGGCGGGCCAGCGCCTGTGCCACGCGATGTTCAGGCATGTGGTGTTCTTTCCGGATCGATCAGCGGGGGAGCCGGCCGAGGATGTTGTCCAGGCCCGGTTTGTCGAGGAGTGCCACGGTTCCCCGCACCAGCGAGCGTTCGGCCAGTTCGAGAACCACGACATTACTGGGGGCCAGCACCGCGCTCGCGGCAGCGCCCTGGTCGTGGTCGGCGGTGCTGGCGTGCAGCGCGGTGAGGTTACGGAACGATGCCGCCAGGTACGGCAGCGTCCGGATGGTGAAGGAGTCGCCGAGCAGGGCGACGTTCAGCCCGTAGGTGCCGGGGCCGGACGCGGTGTCGAGGTGCAGCGGCGTCGTGTAGTCCGGCGGGGTCGGGCGCGTCATGTCCTGGGTGCCGTCCGGCATGAGCGCGTAGTGGGTGCCGCTGGTCGTGCCGGACCGGCCGATGAGCGGGGGCAGGTCGGCGGGGACCTGCCAGGCCGCGGTGGGCGTGACCTTCCACGTCGCGCTGATACCCGGCCGCAGCTTCTCGGCCACCGACCGCGCCATGATCACCGCGCCCTCGTCGGACCAGTGCGCGTCCTGGGGCCCGTAGATCGGCGCGCCCTTGTTCGCGCCCCAGCCCGTGATCTGGCCGCGCAGATCGAGCATGTAGTCCTGCCGGGCGTCGACCATCCGCCAGAACTCGGCGGCCATCGCGGTGTGGCAGTCCTTGCCGATGTAGGCGTCGGGCAGGTTCTCCGGCACCACGGTCGCCTTGTCCGGCGCGACCACCACGACGAGCTGACGGCCCGAAGCCTCGATGCCCTCCTTGAGCCGCTGCAGCTTGCCGAACGTGTCGGCCAGCGGATGGGCCTGCGCGCAGTGGCTCGACACCTCGTCGCCGAGGTAGAGCCAGCCGTTCTTGCCCTCGATGATCGAGGGGAACTGGCGGGGATCGGTCTTGACCGGCGGGGACTGCAGCGGGCCCTGCTGGCTTTCGTGGTTCAGCGGCGGCGGTTCGCCGAAGACGCCGCGGCTGATGCCGTCGGCGGCGTGCACGGCCTGCTCACGGAACATCAGGTGATCGGTGGCCCACGCGGACAGCTGGGTGAAGAACGACCAGCCCTGGCCGGGGCTGGGGAAGGGGGTCAGTGCCCGGTTCTCGAACTCGCTCGGCCGGGCGCCGAAGGCGAACGTGATCAGCGGGGTCGCGAAGAAGATGACCGCGCACGCCAGCGCGATGGTCTGTCTGCGCGCGTGTCTCGGCCGGTAGAGCGAGTGCTCGCGAGGCAGCCAGGCCTCGTACACCGGGGGCAGCGGCGACGGCTTTTCGTTCTTCGTCGTCATGCCGTCGCTCCCGTGTCGTGTCTGCGGTTCGCGAACACGCCCGCACGGCGGACGACCCTGGCCACCGGCCGCAGCGCCCTGCGGAGCGGGCTCGGCGGGGGCGGCGGTGGTGGCGCCGGTGCGGGCTCCCGGCGGGCCCGCCAGGTGCGGTACGCCTCCTCCAGGTGCTCGCGCACCCACGCCGTCGCGATGTCCATCGACCGGGTGCGCAGGAGATGGTCGCGTGCCGCCGCGCCGCGCCGCCGGGCTTCGGCCGGATTGTCGGCGACCTCACACATCGCCGCGGCCGCCGCGTCCAGGTCGGGCTCGGCCCAGTGGCCGTCCTCCTGGTAGGGCACCCAGCCGGGGCCGACCTCGACCAGTTCGTACGGGATCGGCCAGCCGACGTCGGCGCCGAAGAACTCCGTCGTGCTCGAATAATCCGTCGCGATCACCGGGAGTCCCCGGATCATCGCCTCCGCGACGGTCAGCCCGAAGCCTTCACTGCGATGCAGGGAGACGTACGCGTCACTTGCGGTGTACAGCGCGTTGAGCTCTTCGACGCTGAGGTAGCGCTCCCACAGTTCGATCCGCGTGTCGTCACCGATCGCGTAGCGCAGCCGTTCCACGGGGGCCGCGTGCAGATGTCCGTTGGTGGCCTTGATGACCAGCCGGACGTCGTCGCGGCCGGGGAACGCGCGCTGGAAGGCGGTCACCACACCCCACGGGTTCTTGCGGCCGCCCGTGCTGTTGAAGTCGAAGGCGAACAGGAACCGGACGGGCGCGCCCGGTTCGCGTGCCGGACGGGAGACCGGGCCGGGGTCGGGGACGGGCAGCGGGATGGTCTTCACCGGGACCGGGGCGTGCTCGGCGATCGCCTTGGTCGCGAACTCGCTCGGCGTCCACACCTCGTCCACGAACGCGAAACCGTCCCGCATGGACTCCGGGAAGTCCTCGAGTTCCCACGCCCACAGGCCGATCCGGTACCGCTCGTGGCCGACGTCGGGGTGGCTGTTCAGCAGCAGCTCGGCGAAATCGGAGTTCACCGCGAGGAGGCTCAGCGGGAACTTCGGATCGCCGACGGTGTCCGGATCGGCCAGCGCCGTGGTCCGGACCGAACGCGCCAGCGACCGCTTCTCGACCACGGACACCATCGGGATGCCGGAGTCCCGCACCACGCGGTGCACGATCCGGCCCATCTCGCCGAGGCCGAGTTCCGCGGTCAGATACCCGGCGACGTTGACGCCGAACTCGTCGACCGGGGCGGTGGGCGTGGCCGGTTCGGCGGGTACCGCCCAGTGCGGCACGAGACCCTCGTCGACGCCGTGGGTCGAGCACCACTGCCGGAAACCCGGCGCGTCCCGGCCCGTCGGGTGCGCGAACACGGCCTGCAGATCGACGCGTGTCGCCCATACCCGCATGGTCAGCCTGCTGAACCCGGCCGTCTTTTCGAGCGGGGTGGCGGGCGCGGAAAGCCAGTCCTGGAAAGCCTTTCCGCCGTCGTCACCGAAGGGATGCGGCGGCGCTTCCTCGGCGGATTGACCGAACGGGTCCTCGTCCGTCTTCACCCACGCGGCGTGGAAGAGCTGCCGCATCTGCGGGGTGATCGGGGTCCCGTCCGGCAGCTCCGCGAAGCCATAAGGCACGTCTTCACCGTGTCCGGCGGCCAAGAGCTTCTCGCGGTAGGCGTCGCACAGCCGCCTGAGTGACGGATTCGCGGACAGTGTCACGCGGGGTCGCTCGGGCGTGTCCGCGCTCAGCAGCCACGGGGTTTCGGGGTCGTAACCGCGGAAGGCCACGAACTTCGGCGGTGTGTCGTCCAGTGCCCGCTCGTGCAGGTTCCAGTAGCCGAGGGCGAGGCCGGGATCGCGGACGATCGTGTGCGGGAAGAGCCCGGCGACCAGGTCGAACCAGTGCCGGACGCGCGCGCGGGGTTTGCGGCACTGGGCCCGCTCGGCCCACAGGTCGAGAAATCTACGGGCGCCGCGGCCCGCGGCGAGGAACCCGTCGAAGATCCCCGGCACCTCGCTGGGTTTGCGCTCGTCCTGCGGGAACGGGGTGAGCACCGAAGGCGTCACGACGAGGTCGTGTTCGACGGCGAGCGCGGTGATGTCGGCGAAGGACGCGTGGACGTCGATCTCCGGCGCGAGCAGCACGGCGACGTCGAAGTCTTCGAGGAGTTTCCGTAGCGCCATCGGCTTGACCGCGTCGAGCAGCCCGTCGGCCGCGTGGGACGTCGCGAGCCGCAGGTACTCGTCGGAATCGAGGTCGAGCCACTCGGGGCCGACGACCCGGGACCCGGCGGGACCCGAGGTCCCCTCCGGCGGGCCGTCGACCACGAGGACGACGAATGCGTGGCCCGGATGGTGCTCGAGATAGCTCTCGGCGAGCACGCGACCGGCGGCCAGCCTGCTCCGGGTGAGCACGGTGCAGGCCGCGCTCCGGTACGGACGGTCCGGCAAGCTTTTCCCCCCGAGCTTGCTACCGGACACGTCAGGTGTTGGCCGGCAGCACCTTCAGCTGCCCGGCGAGGATCTCGTCGAACACGCTGCTGATCGACGCGAGGTCGGCGCCGTCGACTTGCACGCGGACGACGGTGTTCCGGTAGACGTAGTGCGCCCGGATCAGGGACGGGCCGCCGTTCTGCCCGGCCAGCTGCACGATGTCGACGCCCGGCGGCACGGTGCCGCTGTAGGTCTGCATCTTGAACTTGATCTGCAGCTGCGCGAGCTTGTCGGCGGCGGTGCGGGCGGCGGCCGGCGACGAGGTCTGGGCGGTCAGCACGACCGCGTGGACCTCGGACGGGAGGTTCGAGACGGCGAGCCGGGCCTTGCTGGCGTCCGCGGCCTTGTACGCGTCGCTCTCGTCGTCGGTCAGGACCTTCCGCGGCGCGAGGTCGCCGAACGACGGGTAGTCCGTCTTCTCCTTGAGCGTGCCGGGCAGCTTCGCGATCTCCAGGTCGTCCTTCGGCGCGGGCGGGGCCGGGGGCGCGCTCTTGGTCGGGCCGGCCGGCGGCTGGGCGGTGTTGTCGCCGTTGTTGCCGAAGACGAAGAAGGCGCCGACGCCGAGGGCGATGACCACGACCACCGCGACCGCGATGCCGATGATCTTGCCCTTGCCCTTCGAGGGCTTCGTCTCGAATGGCTCCGGGCCCTGGCCGACCCAGCTGTGGTCGGTCGAGGACAGTGGCGGGAAGTCCGAGCCGCCCCACGGCGGGACGCTGTCGCCGCTCGGTGCGTTCCACGGCGCCTGCGGTGGCTGCTGCGGGTGCTGTTGCTGCTGGTACGGCTGCTGCTGGGCGGGGAAGCCACCGGAGTTCGGCGCGGGGAAGCCGCCCTGCGGGGACGGGACGCCCGGGACGACCTGGGTCCGCTCCGCCTCACCGGCGTTGGCCTGCCAGGCGCCCTGGCCGACGGCCTGGGTGCGCTCGGCGCTGTCCGGCACGTTGACGATCTGGGTCCGGTCCGCGGTGGGCCCCTGCTGCTGCGGTTGCTGAGCCTGCTGCTGCGGCGGGCCGGCCTGGGGAGCGCCCTGCTGCGGCTGCCCGCCGACCGGGGCGATGATCTGGGTGCTGTCCGCCTGCCCGGGCGTCTGCTGCGGGGTACCCTGGGGGTCGTAGCTGACCGCCGAGGACAGCACGTTGTCCCGCCGGACCCGGTAGTCATCGGCCGAGATCTGGCCCGCGGCCAGCTCTTCGTCCAACCGGCGAAGTTCTTCTTGCCAGGACAAACCCGGCCCCCTTCTCTCACGAAGCGCCTCGAGCCGGCGCCCTGAGCCGCACAGACCCCCCACATTGTGCACTCAGCGTCCCCGGGCCCCTCCCAGAGGGTCGAATCGTGACCTGCCCGGGTGACGGCGTCTCAGCCAGGGGGCAGGACCTTCTTCACCGAGTCCAGTACCCGGTCCTGACGTGCGACGATCTCGGGCGAGTCCGACGCCTTCGGGTAACCGGCGCCGAAGTAGACGACGGTGCCGCCCGAGGCGTACCACGTCGTCTTGAGCATGCTCTTGCCGTCGAACCCGGTGACGATCTTCAGCTGCTCGGAGGGGACCTGGGTGAACCCGCCCGCGACGGCGTTCTGCAGCAGCGTGTCGACGACCGCCTTGGCCCCGGTCGGCCCGCTGGTCGGGATCACCAGCAGCAGGTAGCTGGACTGGCCGTCGGCCGAACCGCGGAAGATGACCTCGCTCGCGCCGTTCTTCGTCAGGGTCTCGGCGGTTTGGTTGGGGTAGAGGCCCGTCTCGAGCCCCTTGGTGACCGACATCGTCGAGTTGTTCGGGTTCAGCGTGCCGGGGAGGATCGGGAGCCTGTCCTCGATGCTGCTGCCCGTCGCGGCGTTGGCGTTGCTGCCGGTCGGCGCGGTGCTCGACGCCGTGTCGGTGCCGGCGGGCCTGCCGAGCCACCACATGCCGCCGATGATCAGCGCGAGCACCAGCAGCACACCGGCGGAGAGGAACAACCACGTCGGCAGCCCGCGGGACCGCTTCGGTGCCGCCGGTTCCTCGTCCCAGCGGTTCTCGCTCCCGGCGCCTGCCGGCTCGGGGACCAGCGGCGGGAACCGGCTCGGCAGCGGGCTGGTGTCCCGCCTGATCTGCGCGGGAGTGCCGTCGACCCGCAGGTACTGGGTCGGGTTGACGTCGGCAGGGCTGGGCGCGGTGGTCGGCCGGTCGGTGCCGTAGGCCAGGCCGTTGTGGCCGGAGGACCGCAGCGGCATCGTCATCGGCGGGACCGACTGGGCGGGCACCGGACGGGTCAGATCCGGCTGCGCCGGGGTGGGCTGGGACAGCGGCGGCTGCGCGGGCGTCGGTTGCGACGGGGGCTGCTGGACGGGCGTCGGCTGGGACGGCGGCTGTGCCGGGGCCTGCTGGTGCGGCGGCGCCGGTGGCCACGGCCGGGCCTCGGGCGGCGGAGCGGCCGGGTTGGTGCTGTGCCAGGTGTTCCCCGGATGCCGCAGCGGCGACGCGACCGGCGAGGGCACGGTCCGCCCGGAGGCCTCGGCGAGCAGGTCGTCGCGCAGCCTGCGGTGCTCGGCCGGGCCGAGGCGGCCGGCGGCCAGCTCCGCGTCCAGCCTGCGCAGCTCGTCCTGCCAGCTCATCCCGCACCCCCTGCCACCCGTATGGGGCACCAGTGTGACATGCGTACTGTCCGTACACCTGCGGGTCGCCGGGAATGGACGGTGTTCCGGCACCGGCCCGTGCCCCGGCGAACTGCGTACAGTTGAGGTATGTCGTGGTTCGGGCGAGACAAGACGCAAATCGTGGGTGCGGACGAGGCCCTGCCCGGTCGGGCGGAGCCGATGACGGTGTCCGGCGTGCACGCGGTCTTCACCGACCGGCGGATCACCCCGCCGTTCCCGGAAGGGCTGCGCACGGCGGTGTTCGGGCTCGGCTGCTTCTGGGGCGCCGAGCGGATCTTCTGGCAGACGCCGGGGGTGTACTCCACCGCCGTCGGCTACGCGGGCGGTCACACGCCGAACCCGACGTACGAGGAGGTCTGCAGTGGACAGACCGGGCACGCCGAGGTCGTGCTCGTCGTGTTCGACCCGGTCCAGGTGTCCTACGAGACGCTGCTGAAGACCTTCTGGGAGGGCCACGACCCGACGCAGGGCATGCGCCAGGGCAACGACCTCGGCACCCAGTACCGCTCGGCGATCTACTACACCGACGACGAGCAGAAGGCGACGGCCGAGACGTCCCGCGAGGCGTTCCAGGCGGCGCTCACCGCGTCCGGGCACGGGACGATCACCACCGAGCTGGCGCCGCTGGGCGAGTTCTACTACGCCGAGGAGTACCACCAGCAGTACCTCTCGGACGCCAAGAACCCCAACGGCTACTGCGGTCTCGGCGGTACCGGCGTGAGCTGCCCCATCGGCCTGAACGTCCCATCGGACTGACGCACGGCGACAGCGAAGTCCGCTAACCCCTCGCGCACCACTCGACAAATCTGTATAGATTTCTGTATAGTTTTGGCATGACTGCTCTCCAGGATGCTCCCGAGTTCACGGTCACGGAGGCAACCAGGCGCGGTGTAGCCGGCCTGGTTGCCGATGCCGAGCAGGGTGATGTCCTCGTCGTCACCCGTCATCACAAGCCGGTGGCCGCGGTAGTCAGTGTCCGCCGCCTTGCCGAAATCGACGAGGCGGCCGCGGATCTTCGGGATCTGGCTCTGGTGCTCGCTCGCTCGGTCAGTGATTCGGGGCGGCGTACCAGTCTTGACGACGTGATGACCGCATTCGGGCACACGCGAGAGTCGCTCGCCGCTGTGGAGGACGACGAGTAGCTCCATGGCGAAAGTCGTTTTCACCGACGCGGCCATTGGCGACCTGCGGCGGCTTGGGCCCGATGTGGTGCCCAAGGTTCTCAAAAAGGCTCAGATCTTGCGTGACGATCCGGAAGCGGGTCACCCGTTGGGTGGCCCGCTGACAGGCTTTCGCAAGTTGGTGGTGGGTCGTAACCACTGGCGCATCGTGTATCGCCTGACCGAGGACGGCACGGTCGAGATTTGTGAGATCTGGTGCGTGGGCGCGAGATCGGATGCCGAGGTCTACGCGGAGGCGACTTCTCGAGTAGCCGACGCCGCTGGCGAAAGCCCTGATCTCCGACGTCTTGCGGAGGTGATCGAGCGGCTCGGCCGGTTGGCGGGAGGTGTCGTCGTCGAGGAGGAACCGAGGGGTGAGCCCGTGCCGGATTGGCTGGCGCAGCGGCTCATCTACACTGCGGGCGTGCCTCCGGAGAAGGTCGCCGCACTTGATCTCGAACAAGCTGTCGACCTCTGGACGGCGTTCACCAGCACTCCCCGGGAGTGAGGGCGATGACCGGTCGGAGCGCCGACAGTAGCGGTACGGGGTGAGCTGCCCCATAGGCCTCGGTGTCGTGGACAAGTGACATGAACCGGCCATATTCGGTGATCGGCCACCAAGGCGGCCTGATCTCCCGGTAGGGTGCGCCCTGCGCAACGTCCTCGGTACGCGCAGGGAGTTCCTTGAGCATCGCAATGCCTGCCCGCGGGCGGACGTCCGGCGGGGGAGCGCGCCGGTCCGGTAGGGAAGGTGTGCTCGTCGTCCTCGCCGGGCTGGCGATCTCGCTGGGGTTCAACGGGCAGATCGTCGTGCGTCCCGGGTCGGCGGTGCTCGGCGGCATCGGCGACCCGTTCCTGCAGATCTGGGAAATGGCGTGGCAGCACCGGTTTCTCACCGGGGGCGGCGAGTTCTGGACCGCCAACATGTTCTTCCCGGCGCCGGACAACTTCGCCTTCTCCGACACCCTTCTCGGTTACCTGCCGCTCAGCCTCTTCGGCGACGGACCGACCGCCGCTGTCGTGCGCTACAACATCGCGTACGTCCTGGCCTGCGCGCTCGCGTTCATCGGCTGCTATCTGCTGACGCGGCAGCTGGGCGGAAGCTGGCAGGCCTCGGCACTGGCCGGGGTGGTGTTCGCCTGGGCGCCCTGGCGGCTCGCCCACGCCAGTCACCTCAACATTCTCTCCACCGGCGGGATCGCGCTGGCGTTGTTCGCGCTGGCCCGCGGCCACGGGTTCTCGTTCCGGCACGGGCTGCGGCCGGAGCGGGCCCGGCCGTGGTGGGCGCTCGCCGGCTGGCTGCTGGCCACCTGGCAGGTCACCCTCGGGTTCACCGTCGGCATCCCGTTCGTCTACCTAATGGGCCTGGTCGGCCTGGTGATCGTCGTGGCGGGAGTGGTGAAGCGGCGCGAACTCGGCCGCCGCGTCCACCTCGCCGACGGCGCCGGGATCGTGGTCTTCCTCGTCGTCACCTACCTCCTGACACGGCCGTACCTGCGGGTCGTCGACAGCTACCGGTTCACGAGGTCGGTGCACGATCTCGAACTGCTTTCCCCGCCGCCGGAGGGACTGCTCACCGCGTCCAACCAGACCTCGGTGTGGCGTGGCACCCCGTTCAACATGTGGCACGAAGGCGTGCTCGACCACTCCTGGATCGGCGAACCGGGCGCGGCGGAGAAACTGCTGTTCCCCGGGCTGGTCGTGCTGGTGCTCGCGGTGGTGGGACTGGTGGTGAGCGCCTGGCCGGTCCGGGTTCGGGCCGGCCTCGGTATCGCGACGGCGGTCCTGACGATCTTCTCGCTCGGCACGACGTTCTTCGGCGGCGAGTTCACCTATCTCCTGCTGTGGAAGTACCTTCCCGGCTGGGAGGCTCTTCGTACGCCAGGACGGCTCATCCTCTGGGTGAGTCTCCTGCTCGCGCTGCTCGCGGCAGGGGCGGTCACCCGCTTCGGCCAGCTGTGGGCCGAGCGCTCGCCGACGCCGCCCGCCTGGCGAAAGCGACTGGTCGCGTTCCTGTTGCTCCTGCCCGCGCTCGGGGCGTTGCTCGAAGGCGTCCCGAGTCAGCCCCGCGTGACGCCGCCCGAGATACCCCCGGACCTCCATCAGGCCTTCACACAGTCGCGGGAGCCGATGCTCGTCCTGCCGGTGAGCCTGTCGCCTGACACGTTCAGCGAGTACACCTACCTGCTGTGGTCCACCGACGGATTCCCGAAGCTGGCCAACGGCTACTCCGGCAACTTTCCGCCGCAGTACGAGGAAATCGTCGCGGCCTCGAAGACCTTCCCGGACGCGCACAGCATCGCGGTGCTGCAGAAGTACGGCATCCGGAAGGTCGTCGTGCTGAAGGCGGCGGGCCCGTCCGCTGACGTTCTCAAGCGCCCCGTCGACACCCTGCGTCTCACCAGGACCGAGTCGGCGGACCTCGTGACGTTCACCGTGCACTGACAAGCTGTACCCATGACTGCGGCGAACGCCGGCGAGTGGGCGCTCGTCCGCGACCATCTGCACGACCTGGTCCAAGGCGGCCTCACCCCGTTGTCGGGCGGCAGGCTGCTGCGCGCGTCGAGCGAACGGCTCGGCGATCCGGCCGCGCTGCGCGAGCTGGTCCGCTGGGCGGCGATGCTCGAAACGTGGATCCCGACCGACGTCACGCCGACGTCGTTCTGCGAGGACCAGTTGCTTCAGCAGGCCCGTGTCCTGCTCGCCGGAACGTGGCCGCCGCGAGACGGCTGACCGCCGGTTTGCGTCGTTTTCCCCTCGGGTAGGCCGACGACATGACGGAGTTCGTGACGACGGCCGATCTGGTGATCGGGTACGAAGTGGACGGTCCGGCCGACGGCCAGGCCGTGGTGGCGGTGCACGGCTGGCCGGACGACGTGCACTGCTGGGACGGGGTCGTGCCGGTGCTGGCCGCCGAGGGTTTCCGTGTGTACCGGCCGCATCTGCGCGGCTTCGGCCCGACCCGGTTCCGTTCGGACGGCAAACCCCGCAGCGGGCAGGCCGGCGCGCTCGGCGCGGATCTTCGTGACTTCCTCGACGCCCTCGAACTCGACGACGTCGTCATCGCCGGACACGACTGGGGCGCGCGAGCCGGATACGTCGTGGGCGCCTTGTTCCCCGATCGGGTGCGGTCGCTGGTCGCGATGTCGGCGGGACACGGGGCGAGCGGTCCGCACGCGCCGCTGCCCTATCCGCTCGCCCACGCGTACTGGTACGAGTGGTTCGTCGCGACGTGCCGGGGCAGGGAAACCATGCGCACGGACCGGCGCGGGTTCAGCCGGTACCTCTGGGAGAGCTGGTCACCGGGCTGGGACTTCACCGACGCCGAGTTCGACGCGGCCGCCCGCGCCTGGGACAACGACGACTGGCCGGACATCACCGTCAGCGCGTACCTGCACCGCTGGGGCGAGATGGCCGGTGACCCGGCGTACGAGGACATCGAGGAGCGGCTCGCCGAGGTCCCCGCTGTCCGGGTGCCCACGCTGGTGCTGCACGGCGCCGACGACCGCGACAATCTGCCCGCCACCAGCGAGGGCAAGGCCGAGCTGTTCGGCGAGCGTTATCAGCGCCTCGTGATCGACGGCGTCGGCCACTTCGTCCCGCGGGAAGCCCCGGCCCGCACCGCTCGCGAGATCCTCCGCTGGATCGCCGAGGAGTGACGCCGGAAAGACCTCGTCGCGTCACCCGCAAGGCCGCCGAAACTGTCGTACGTATGTTCTAAAATTGGCGTTGTCCAGGGGAGATGTCGCTCGGCGGTCAACCAGGGCGCCGGGTGGCGAAGCGGCGAAAGGCGGCCTCATGGCTTACATCACCCTGCCCACCTTCGTGGGCTACAGCGCGAGTTCTGGTCCGGCCCGGTCCTCGTTCGTCCGCCGTCAGCGCCGGCTGTACGAGGACCCGGCGCGGGCCGCGTTCAACTACTACCGTCGCGCGGCGAACGCCGTCCGGGCTGGGCGCGCGGCCGGGCAGGACGAGGTGGCCCTGCGTGCGCTGGTCAACTCCGCCGACGACCGCACGAAGCCGCACTACGCCGCCATCGCCGAGGGGTGGCTGCGGTACCTGGGGCGGCGCAATCCCCGGCTGGTGGAGGTCGGCCGGGCCCGCTGTGCGCTCGGCGAGCTGGAGATCGGCATCAGCCCGCAGCTCGGGCTGCGCAAGAGCAACGGCCGCCGGTTCGCGACCTGGCTGTACTTCAAGGAGGAGCCGCTCACCAGGGACGCCGCGCTGCTGGCACTCTGGCTGATGGAGAAGGCGATGCCGGATCTGCTGCCGGGCGGTGAAGCACTGGTCATCGACGTCCGGCGGTCGAAGGAGTTCATGCTGAGTCCCCGCGATCGCGCCCGGCTGCGGCCATGGGCGCAGAGCGAGGCCACGGCGTTCATGACCCTGTGGAACGCCGCCTAGCCCTGGAGGTGCCGTGCCGGTCCCGCTGAGCCGCGAGGTACTGGCGGTCCTCGATCGGCTGCTGCCCGCGGACGACCCGGTCGCGGCCGGGCTCCGCGCGCAGCTGCCGCACGCCCGCATGTCGCCGGGCTGCGAATGCGGCTGCGCGACCGTGCACCTGCACGTCGCCACGGGCGAGGTGGCGCCGGTCGAGTCGCCGCGGCGGGAGTTCGCGGCGGCGCGGGTCGAAGCCGCGGACGGAACGCCGCGCGGCGGCATCCTGCTGCTCGTCGATGGCGGCTACCTGTCCTGGCTGGAGATTTACTCGTACGACGCACCGATCGGGGAATGGCCGTCACCGTGCGAGGTGCACCCGGACGGGTGACGGATTTCGCGCGGGACGGGAGCCGGACTGGACAATCTCGGCCTCGAACACGAAGCTTTCCGCAGTCTTGAACCGGCCGAAAGCTTCGAGGTCGAATGTGAACGCTGCCTGGGAACCCCTCTCCCGCGTCGCCGACGAGCCCGCCTGGTACTGGGTCTACGACGAGCTCGGGTTCACGCCGAGCGTGTTCTCCCACGCCTGGCCGGGCTTTCGCGAGCCCTCGCCGTCCAAGACGTGGGACCTCTCGCCGGGAGACCTCGACCGCGCGTCCGCCGAGTTCCGTCTAGGCCCGTACGCCGTCGAGGAGCGCGAAGCCGCTGACGTCGCGCTCGCGGCGCTGAAGGAGTCCGTGCGGCCCGACGAGTGGGTGTGGGTGCTGCACTGGCAGCACCAGTCCTACCGGTTCTGGCCGCACCGGATGGCCGCCGCCGACAACTGGACCGTGCCGGTCTTCCCCCGCGTCGACTACCACATGTTCCTCGCCGAGGACTTCCGCTTCGGCACGCTCGGGCATCCGTGGGAGCGGACGCTGTGCGTGTTCGGCGAGCCGCTGCTGACCGCGTTCGGGCGGCACGGCGAGGGCGTGTTCAAGAACGTGTTGCGCCGCAACGGTTCCCCGATCGCACTGGCCCGCTGACCGCCCGCGCCCCGGAAAGCCCAGGTCCGCTGCTACCTTCATCGACGTGTTCGAATACCACGGCTGGGTGACGATCCAAGCGACCGCGAGCGGGGACGACGACGCCGCGCTGCTCGAGCGCCTCGTCGAGCGAGTACATCGCGCCGTCCGTGACGCCGACATGGTCGATCTGGTGGACCTGCGCTGGAGCGCGGGGATGCCGATGCTGCACCTCGGCGGGCTCGACAAGCACGGCGGCACGATCGGGCCGCGGCTGCTCGAGCTGTTCACCCGGGTCGGCGAGCTGGCGGCGGGCTCGTACGGCCTGCTCCACGTCTGGGACGACCAGGACACCGAGCACGACAACGAGTTCCGCGTTTACCGGATGGCGCGCGGGCTGGTCAACGAACGCCCCGACGCGCACCTGAGCCCGGTGGCGCCGACGGTGCTGGACGTCTACGAGCTCTGAGCCGTGTCCGGTTCGAGACCGGTGGTCGAGTAGTCGTACTCAAGACTTCGCGGGGCCGGTCGGCGACCGTGAGGGCATGACAAAAACCGTCTCCTCCGCGTCGTCCACCACTGCGGCGTTCTTCGCCCAGGCGGCGCTGTCGTTCGGTCTCGCGCTGGTCGCGGTCAGCGCCGGGATCGTGTTCCTGCCGGTGAACGGCTGGGTCCGCGGCTTCCTCGCGCTGGGCATGCTGTACCTGGTCACCTCGGCGTTCACGCTGGCCAAATGCGTGCGTGACCGGCAGGACGAGAACTCCGTGGTCACCCGCGTCGACCAGGCGCGGCTCGACAAGCTGCTCGCCGAACACGACCCCTTCAAGACCCCCGCCGCGTAATGCCCGACGGTCCGTGGGGGCCTCCTTGAGGGACTCTGGGTCCCTTGGGGAGGCCCCCACGGACCGGCGACGGATCAGTGCGGCTTGCGCGGGACGTGGGGACGCTGACCCGGCTCCTGCGTCGGCGGCTTCTGGTCCTTACCGGGGAACTTCGGCGCCGGGAGCTGCGACTGCTCGTAGCGTGAGAGCGTCAACGGGCCGCTGGTGTCCGGCAGCGTGGGCGGTTTCGCCTTCTGGTCGTCGAAGCGGAACGCCGAGGTCAGGTCCCCGAACGTCTTCCGCCGCCAGTCCGAGATGTTCGGCTCCGGCACCCCGGTCACCTTCTCCAGGAACTGCAGCGTCGAGGTGTGGTCGAAGTTCTCGCTGCACACCCAGCCACCCGCGGTCCACGGCGAAATGATGATCGCGGGAACGCGGTATCCGGCGCCGACCGGCAGGCCGTTGCCCTTCGTGCCGCCCGGCGAGGTCTTGGTGACGAACTCGTGCGGCGTGCCCTTGGCCGGGGTCGGCGGGATGACGTGGTCGAACAGCCCGTCGTTCTCGTCGTAGTTCAGGATGAACACGGTCTTCGCCCACAGGTCCGGGTTCGACGCGATGGCGTCGATCTTGCTGGCGACGAACGCGGCGCCCTCGGCAGGCGTGTAGTCAGGGTGCTCGGACGCGGTGCTGGTGCAGATGATCCACGAGACGGTCGGGAGCTTCCCGTTCCGCGCGTCGTATTCGAACTGTCCCTCCGGCCGGTGCGTGAGCCCGTTGACGTACAACGGCGAATCCTTCGGCGCGTCCCGGAAGCTCTTGAACTGCTCGAGCATGTTGCAGCCGTAGGTGTCGGTCTGCTCGTACACCTTCCAGCTGACCCCGGCCTTCTGGAGCCGCTCGGCGTAGGTCGTCCAGGTGTACCCGCCCGCCGGGGCCTTGTTGTCGAGGATCGGCCCGCCGTGCTCGCCGTCGGGGTCGATGGTGCCGGTCATCCACATCATCCGGTTCGGCCACGTCGGGCCGAGCACCGAGCAGTGGTAGGCGTCGCAGATGGTGAACGCCTCGGCCAGCGCGAACTGGAACGGCAGGTCGGCCCGGGTGTGGTACCCCATGACATACGGGCCGTTCTTGCCGTCGGCCTTGCGGTGCGCCGGCAGCCAGTTGTCCATTTTGCCGCCGTTGAGGGCGTCGTGCTGGACCTGCCAGGCGTGCGAGGTGGACGGGATCTTCTGCGCGTTGGTGGCGTGCGTGTCGAGGTGGAACGGCAGCGCGTAGCCAGCCGGGTTCTGCGAGTCCGGCTGGTAGAACACCGGCTTGCCGTTCGGCAGCTTCGCGGCGTTCGGGTCGTTGAACCCGCGTACGCCGGACAGCGTGCCGAAGTAGTGGTCGAAGGACCGGTTCTCCTGCATCAGCAGCACGACGTGCTCGATGTCGCGCAGCGAACCGTGTCGCGGCGCGCCCTGGGCGAGCGCGCGCTGGACGTTCGGGGGCATCAGTGTGGCGGCGGCCGCGGTGGCGGCGGCACCCGCCGCGGTGCCGAGCAGACGGCGTCGGGTCAGTTCGGTCATGGGCCTCACCCTCGTTCGCGGTAGTCACCTGATGAGGTGGCAACTGGCAAACTAACAGCGAACGCACGGTGAAAATCGGTGTCGAACCGGGCGAGTGACCCGAAACCGTGCCGAGCGCCCGCCGGTTCGGCGGACGCCCTGTCGTGCCGTCAGAAGACGACGTCGGCGCACTGGTAGAACGCGTTGCCGGTGTCGGCGATGTCCCAGACGGACAGGATCATGTGCCGTCCGCTCTTACCGCTGGGCAGCTTCCCGTTGTGCGACACCGCGTTCGGCGGGCGCTTCCCGCCGAACGGCACCGTGAGGAACGGCTGCGGCTCGAGCTGGGCCCTGGTCAGCGGCGCGTTCGGGTTCCAGCCGTCCTTGGTGACGAAGTAGCGGAAGTTCGTCGTCGCGTGTGCCGCGGTGAGTGTCCACTTGAACGTGTAGTCGGCCCCGCTGGTCAGCTTCGACGCGGGCCACGAGCCGTTGCGCTGGTCGTTGAGCTGTCCGAACTGGCTGAGCCCGGCCGAACAGATCTTGCCGTCCGCGGGCCCGCGCGAAGGAAACCCCTTGGGCCCCTCGACGCTCTGCGGTTCGTACTGAATCTGCCCGCAGTTCTTCGCGGCACCCGTCTTGCAGTTGTAGGCCCGGCTCACCGGCGTAGTCGTGTACCCATGCCCCCACGCCACTCCGGCGAACACCACCGGCAGGGCGAGCACAGCAGCCGTCAACGAAGCCAGACCCAGCAAACGCTTACGCATGTGACTCCTCTCACAGCAGGTGTCACGAATTGTGAACAATTCCCCAACTGGTTCAGACCACCACCCAGCCCAACCTTCCCCCCGCCCCCACTACCCCAAATGGTCCAGACCACTCCGCGCACGGCCCCCCCTCGCACCCCGTGCGAAACCCGACCGGCAAGAGGAAATCGAAGAGGTGAGCGAGAACCCGCAGACCCAGTGAGAACACAAAAAAATCCCCACGCTGTCAACAGTTACCTGCCGCACCGTGGGGGTGGGGGGGGGGGGGGCCCCCCCGGGGGGGGGGGGGGGGGGGGGGGGGGGCGGGACGCGCGCCCACAACCCCCCCACCCCCCCCCCCGC
>NZ_JBHYIQ010000019.1:21513-99425 GCF_042739895.1 Amycolatopsis sp. NPDC059021 | reverse complement strand
CAGCTCACTACTCGGCGCGCGCCCGGGGGGGGGGGGGGGGGCGCCCCCCCCCCCCCGAGAAATGGTGAGGGGTTCTGGGCGGACGCTTTCCGTCCGCAGAACTCGCCCAACCCCGAGCGGATGACGGGATTCGAACCCGCGACCCTCACCTTGGCAAGGTGATGCGCTACCAGCTGCGCTACATCCGCGTTCGTAACCGCTCTGTCGTGGTTACGGGGCATAGACTACACCGGCTGTTGGGGCGTTCGTGACCGGCCCCCCGGTCGTCCCGTCGGTGTCACAGCCGGCGTACAGGGGGTGACGACGGCCGCATCGCTCCGTATGGTGTCCCCAATCGAGGCGATTGGTGAGTCCTTCGGGGAGGAGGTGCCGGGCCGGATGACCGAGCTGGGCACGGTGCCGCCACAAGCGGCCTCGGAATCCGATGAACAGGCACTGTTGCAGCGGCTGCGGGACGGCGAGGACGCCGCTTTCGGCGAGCTGTTCGAACTGCATGCCGCGGCGGTCCGGAGACTCGCGCAGAGCCTCGCGTCGGATCGTTCCGAAGCCGAGGACATCACCGCCGAAACTTTCTTCCGGGTGCTCCAGGCGCTGCGCCGGGGCGCGGGGCCTCGTGACTACGTCCGGGCCTATCTGCTGACGGTGGCGCGGCGGGTGTCGTGGGAGTGGCACGGCGCGCGCCGGGACGTCCCGGTCAGCGACGACGAGCTGAACTTCCACGCCGGGCCCGGTGCGGACACGCATTCGCGGGCGGCCGAGCACACGTTGATCACGACGGCGTTCACGAGCCTGCCGGAGCGCTGGCGCACGGTGTTGTGGCAGACGGAGGTCGAGGGCGAGCAGCCCGCGATGGTGGCGACCCAGTTCGGGCTGAGCGCGAACGCGACGGCGGCGCTGGCGCGGCGGGCGCGTCAGGGACTGCGCGCGGCGTACCTGCAGGCCCACCTTTCGGTGAATCGCGGCCCGGACTCGTGCCGGGCGGTGGTGGAGAAGCTCGGCGGGTTCACCGCGGGGAGCGTGACGGGCGCGGAGGCGGAGCGCATCAAGGCGCATCTGCTGGGGTGCTCGTCGTGCCGCGCGACGCAGGACGAGCTGCTGGACGTGTGTTCGTCGCTGCGGGCGCACGCCGGGGTGCTGGTGTTGCTGGTGCCCGCCGCCGGCTCGCTCGGTGGTGCCGCGAGCAGTGTGCTCGCCACGGTCAAGAGCGTCGTCTTCGGTTCGAAGGTCAAGGTGGGGTTGGCGCTGGCCTCCACGGCGGCCGCCGGTGCGGTGGGTTTCGCGGCGGGGCCGGTGGTGTTCGGCCCGCAGCCGTCGCAGAACATCGGGTTGCCGGGCGGGGGTGCCCCGGAGCTGGCCGTGCTGCCGCCGGGCCCGTCGCCGCAGCAGCCGCCCCCGCAGCCGCCGCGGATCGGCGTGGGCTGGCTGAACGGGCGGGGCGTGGTGCCCGCCGTGCATCCGCAGGTCCCTGCCGGGCAGCCCGCCGGACAGGAGGGGCAGCAGGGCCCGCTCGGCGCGGCCGAGGTGCCGCGGCTGCCGGTGGTGAACATCCCGTCGGGCCGCGGCGGCGAGGCGGGGCGGCCGGAGGGCGGTTCTACGGCTCCGCGAGGTGATCTTCCGAGCCCGCAGCCGAGCATGACCAGCACGAGTTCGTCGACGACGCCGAGGATGGATCCGAGCGCGACAGAGTCTTCGCGCCCGAGCATCACGTCGGAGCCGACGGATTCGGGGAAGCCGGTGTGCACCAAGACGCCGACGTCGGGCAGCAAGCCGGCGCGTACGTCCACGCCGACCGGTTCGCGGACCTCGACCACCACGACGACCGAGACGACGTCGCGCTCGGAGACGTATTCGCGTTCGTCGAAGACCACCAAGACGACCACGACCCGCCGGGTGCACCGGACCACTCAGCAGAGCACGTCGAGCACGTCGCGAAGCACCCAGGAGACTGTCACCGAATCGGCCTATTCCTCGTCGACCTCGGGCTTCTGAACAGCGGTGATCGTCCAGGCGGAGCGGATTGTCCGGTTTCAGCCTCGCGTCGCCGCCCGTGCTCACGGTACGGTTGGTCCCGCTCACGTTGAGCGGCGCCCGGGAGGCAACTGAATGAACCGGCTGGTGCGCGGCGAGGACGGCCGCGACTGGGTGGTCCGTGCCCAGATGGAATGGCGTGCGCCCGCGACGGCGGACAACTTCGAACACGACGTCGCCGGCAGCTACGGCCCCGGCATCGCGATGATCGTGGTGACCGCGGTGCTGGCCGTGGTGCTGGTGGTGTGGACGCCTGACCAGGTGAAGGTGCCCGCGTTCGTGCTGCTGGCGCTGCTGCTCGTGGTGCTGTTCTTCCCCCTGCGGTGGATCCTGCGGCGGCCGTGGACGGTGGTCGCGGAGACCGAGGGCGACATGACCGGTGACCGGCCGTCCGAGCGGTGGGTCGGCACGATCCGCGGCATGTTCACCGTGCAGGGTGAGGTCAAGCGGATCCAGAAGACCATCCAGCAGAACTCGCTGCCGGATTTCGACGGTCCGCTGCACCCGGTGGAGTAATGCGCGCCGACGCGCGAGACTGACGGTATGCCCGAGCTGCCCGAGGTCGAAGCCCTCGCCCATCACCTGCGCGAACACGCCGTGGGCGCCACGGTGTTCCGGCTCGACGTCGCGTCACTGAGCGTGCTGAAGACGGCGACCCCGGCGTGGACCGAACTGCACGGCAAGGAGGTCACCGGCGCGACCCGGCACGGGAAGCATCTCGATCTGGTGGCCGGTGACCTGCATCTGGTGGTGCACCTGGCGCGGGCGGGCTGGCTGCGCTGGTCGGACGCGCTGTCGCCGGCGCCGCTGAAGCCGGGGAAGGGGCCGATCTCGCTGCGGGTGCACCTCGACGCCGCGGCGGGGCCGGGGTTCGATCTCACCGAGGCGGGGACGAAGAAGGGCCTCGCGGTGTGGATCGTGCGTGACCCGAACGAGGTCCCGAGCATCGCGCGCTTGGGCCCCGACGCGTTGTCGCTGGACGCCGGGAAGCTGGGCGAGTTGTTCGCGGGCCGGACCGAGCGGCTCAAGACGGCACTGACGGACCAGTCGCTGATCGCCGGGATCGGGAACGCCTACTCCGACGAGATCATGCACATGGCCAAGCTCTCGCCGTACGCCACGACCGGGAAGCTGCCGTCTTCGGCTTTGGAGGGCCTGGCGACGGCGGTGCAGGAGGTGCTGACCAGCGCGGTGACGCGTTCGGTCGGGCAGGACGCGGCGCGGCTCAAGGGCGAGAAACGGTCGGGCCTGCGGGTCCACGCCCGGACCGGCCTGCCGTGCCCGGTCTGCGGCGACACCATCCGCGAGATCTCGTTCGCCGACAAATCCTTCCAGTACTGCCCGACCTGCCAGACCGGCGGGAAACCACTGGCCGACCGCCGCCTCTCCCGGCTGCTCAAGTAGCCCGTTTCCGCGGCCTCACGCTGGGAATTCCCGGAGTTTTCCACAGCGATTTCCCGAATGTGGACAACTCCGGCCGTCTCGCCGCTTTTCCGGGTTCCCGTCGTACCCCGGCGATAGAATGGTCTTGGGGTCGCCCCCCGGAGCGGGTGGGGGACACCCCCACATCGGGGCCCCGGTTCGGTGGTTGGGGCTCGTCTGTGCGGAGGGCCGTGAAGGACTCCTTCACGGCGCTCAGTGCCGGTAAGGAGTCCTTCACGGACCTGTGCGGAGGCCACAGCCTGCCCGGAGCGAGCCGCGGCGGGGCTCACCCGCGCGGGGGAATTTGGCGGCGTTCGCGCCTGGGTGCGGGAGAGCGCTTTCCACAGAGGACGCGATGCCGGGCGAAGCGCCGTCCTGCGTCGGCGTCTTCAGGTCCGTGAGTCCCTCAAGGAGGCCCCCACGGACTATCCCCATCCACCCTTGGCATGGCCGGCGACTTCAGCCGCAGAGTGCAGCCTGCACCGCGGGCAGCGGGCTCGACGGGACCACCTTCGGCGCATGCGCCGCGTCCGCCGCCAGGTCGTAGACCGTCACCACGAGCACCACCTGACGCCGCCCGTCCGCGCTGCTCATCGACACGCTGTAGAACCCGGGCCCGGCGCCCGTGTTGCCCCAGACCGTGCCGCACGGCAGGTCGAAGGTCTCGATCCCGGCGCCGTACGCGCCACCCTCGTCGTTCGGCACCAGCTGCCGGAGCGTGGCCTGTTCGGCGGGCCGCAGCAGGCGCCCGGCCAGCAACGCGCGGTGGAACGTCGCCAGATCGTCCACAGTGGACACCATGGCACCCGCGGTCCAGTCGTACGACGGGCTGAACGTCGTCAGGTCTTCGCCCTTCAGGTCGTAGCCGTGCAGGTGCGGGCCGGTCAGATAGGGCGAGGTCGTCGGGAACGCGGTGTGCCACAGGCCCAGCGGCATCAGCAGCCGTTGCCGGATTTCGCGGACGACATCGTGCCCGGTGACGCGCTCGATCACCTTCCCCAGCAGCAGATATCCCGTGTTGCTGTAGGAAACCCCGGCGCCCGGCGCGAACGACGGCGGGGTCACCAGCGAACGCCGGATCACCTCGTCCGGGGTGTACACGAAGTCCCGGTGGCCGTGGAAGTACGGGTAGAGCAAGGAAACCTGGTCCGGATCGTGGACGCCGCCGGTGTGGTTCAGCAGTTGCCGCACGGTGATCCGCGAAGCTTCGTAGCCCGGTCCCCGCACGACACCCGGCAGCCACCGCTCGACGGAGTCATCGAGCGAGAGTCGCTGTTCCCCGGCCAGTTGCAGCACGACCGTCGCCACGAACGCCTTGGTGTTGCTGGCGATGCGGAAACGCTGCCACGCCATCGCGGGTTCGCCGGTCGCGGTGTCGGCGACTCCCGCCGTGTACCGGCGCACCCGGTCGTCCTCCCGGTAATAGGCGACCGCTCCAGGGAAACCCCCTTCGGTGACGAGCTTCGTGACAGCGGTGTCCACGTCGTCTCCCCGCCGTGCGGCCGAAGCCGATCCGATGGTGGCCGCCCCCAGCGCGGCCACCACCAGCCCCACGGCGATCCCTCGTGACACTCCGCGACGCCAGGACATCCGTTCGTCCCCTCCCCTGAAGCGGTCGGCCAAATCACCCTCTCGTGCGTCGCGCACGGTGACCATGCGGGTTTCCCCCGAACCGTCGGTAGGGTCCTCCCCACCGTCGGTGGTCACGACTGGACAGAAAGTAGGAGTAAAGCCTTGCACCCGGTTGTCCGAGCGCAGAGCATGGACGCCGTGTCCGGGTTCGCGATAGCGCAGATCATTCCGTGGGCTCTCGTGCTCGTGCTCGGAATCTCCGTCGTAGTGCTGCTGGTCAAGCTGCGTCGTCCGGCCAGCGTCATCGAGGACGCCGTCCTGCAGGCGGTGCACCGCATGTCGAAGGCGACGCCCAACCTGCGGTCCGGCCTCGACGAGGACGCCGCCGACAAGATCACCACCCAGCTGCTGGAGATGCTCGACTGCGTCGCGGTCGGCATCACCGACAGTGAAGGCACCCTGCTGTCCTGGGACGGCGAGGCGAACGAGCACTACGTCGACCTCGTCGAGGCGATCGGCGCCGCCATCCGCAAGCACCGCCGCGAGGTCGTCGCGCACGACCGGATGCCGTGCAACCACCGCAACGCCTGCAAGATGCGTACGGCGGTGATCGTGCCGCTCATCGTCGAGGGCGAGACCGAGGCCGCGCTCATCGTCGTCGGCCGCACCCGCGGCAAGCTGATCCAGATGGCCGACGCCGTCGCGCAGTTCGTCTGCACGCAGTTCGAACTCGCCCGGCTCGACGAATCCCGCAGCCTGCTGCACCAGGCCGAGATCAAGGCCCTGCGCGCGCAGATCTCCCCGCACTTCGTCTACAACGCGCTCAACACGATCTCCGCGCTGATCCGCACGGACCCGGAAGAAGCACGCGAACTGCTCCAGGACTTCGCCGACTTCACCCGCTATTCGTTCCGCACCTCGGGCATGTTCACCACGCTCGCCGAGGAGCTGCGCAACATCGATCGCTACCTGACGATCGAGAACGCGCGTTTCGGCGGACGGCTCGAAGTCCGCATGAAGATCGCGCCCGAAGTGCTTTCCGTCGTGGTCCCGTTCCTGATCATCCAGCCGCTGGTGGAAAACGCTGTCAAACACGGGCTGGCGAACAAGCCGAGCGGCGGCTGTGTCACGGTGATCGCCCAGGACCACGGCACCGAGGCGCTCATCAGCGTCGAGGACGACGGCATCGGCATGGACCCCAAGCGGCTCGCGGAACTGCGCAGTGCGCACCGCACCGGCGCGCACGTCGGCCTCGGCAACATCAACCAGCGCATGCAGCAGGTGTTCGGCATCGACTACGCGCTGATGGTCGAGACGGCGCCCGGCGCCGGGATGCGCGTGACCTTGCGGGTGCCGAAGTTCATGCCGGGCGTCCGGCCCGACCTGCCCGACTACTCGGCCGACGTCCCGTCCCAGGAAAGCCGGGACGACGGCCACACCGGGGAGATCAACGGAGTGCACGGCTCCCGCAGCGGTGTCCTGCCCGCTCGGTAGATCTCGGTAGCCTGGCCAGATGAGCGTTACCGACAAGCTGACCGCGCGCCTGCCGATGATCGGCGACCGGGTCGACCGCAAGGACGTCGTCGCCGTCGTCAAGCTGCACGGCGTGATCACGCCCAACGCGTCGCCGCTGGGCCGCGGCACGATCAACCTCGCCGCCGTCGAGTCCGCGCTGACCAGGGCGTTCGGGCACGACCGGCTCAAGGCGGTCGCGCTGCTCGTCAACTCGCCCGGCGGCGCGCCGACGCAGTCGGGCCTGGTCGCCGAGCGCATCCGCCAGCTGGCCGACGAAAAGGGCGTGCCGGTGCTCGCGTTCGCCGAGGACGTCGCCGCGTCCGGCGGGTACTGGCTGGCCTGCGCCGCCGACGAGATCTACGCGCACCGGACGTCCATGGTCGGCTCGATCGGCGTGATCAGCGGCGGCTTCGGGTTCACCGGGCTGCTCGAACGGTTCGGTGTCGAGCGCCGCCTGCACACCGCGGGCGAGAACAAGTCGCGGCTCGACCCGTTCAGCCCGGAGAAGCCCGAGGACGTCGAGTGGCTGAAGAAAATGCACTCCCAGCTGCACGAACTGTTCGTCGGCTGGGTCAAGGAGCGCCGCGGCGACCGGCTCAGCGCGGACGAGGACCTGTTCACCGGGGACGTCTGGCTCGGCGTGAAGGCGCTCGAACTCGGGCTCATCGACGGGCTCGGCAGCCTCCGGCAGGTGATCGCCGAGCGTTACCCCGACGCGGAGATCGCCATCGCGGAGCCGAAGAAACCGTTGCTCGCCAGGCTCGGCATCGGCGCACCCGCGGCCGCGAGCGCGCTGCTGGACGCCGTCGCGACCAAGGCCGCGTGGAGCCGCTTCGGGCTCTGAGCGGGTCGAGAGGAGAAGACAGATGCCGGTTCGCTGCGGCCGGTTAATGCGTTCGGAGCAGGATTACCGCGCCGGGGCTGGACATTGCACCCGGCAATGGGCAATATGCGAGTCACTGTGAGTGCCCACGACGACACCCGGAAGCTCATCGTCCTTGCGGTGGACGATGAGCCGCTCGGTCTTGACGAACTTGTCCACCGTCTTCAAGACAGTCCGTCGGTCGGCCGCGTCTTCAAAGCCCTCGACGCCTCCGACGCGCTGCGGTTGCTGTCCTCGGACGATCCCGACCTGCGCGCGCGCAAGGACCGCGGCCTGCCCACGGTCGACGCCGTGTTCGCCGACATCAACATGCCCGGCCTGTCCGGGATGGAGATGTCGCGCGTGTTCGCCGCGCTGCGGCCCGCGCCGGTGCTCGTGTTCGTCACGGGGAACTCCGAGGAGGCGGTCAACGCCTTCGACCTCGGCGCGATCGACTACGTCCTCAAGCCGTTCAACCAGGATCGCCTCGACCGCGCGGTGCGCCGCGTGGTCGAGAAGCTCAGCGCCGCCCCGGCGGTGCCCGCCCGCGGCGGCGCGGGCGAGCCGGTGAAGAACGACGACGAGGTCATCCCGGTCGAGCTCGCCGGCACCACGAAGCTGATCCCGCGGTCGTCCGTGCGTTGGGTGGAAGCGCAGGGTGACTACGCCCGGCTGTTCACCACCGAGGGCAGCCACCTCGTCCGCATCCCGCTCGCCCAGCTCGAGGAGCGCTGGGAGAAGGCGGGCTTCGTGCGGATCCACCGGTCGTTCCTGGTCGCGTTGCCGCTCATCACCGAGCTGCGCATGGGGCAGGGCGGCTATCAGGTGGTCATCGGCAACGAGGAGAAGGTGCTGCCGGTGAGCAGGCGGCACACCCGGGCGCTCAAGGACCGGCTGGTCGGTACCGGCCGGAACGGTTAGCCATGGCGCGGGCTCGGCCATGACGGACGACTACTACCGCCGGCTGGCCAACGGGGTCCGGCAACCGGATCCGACACTCGGGAAGCGGCCGGAAAAAGCCGTCGTCGAACCCGTTCCGGCGGCGCCGCAACCGCTGCGCCCGGAACCCGAACACCACGCCAAACCCAAGCGGCAGCGAGTGATCCTCGCCGACCCGCGTCAAGCCTCCCGCGCGTTGCGCTCCCGTGTCGAACTCGAGGAGCAGACGAGCTGGGGGAAGCTGCTGATCAAGGACCTGGTCAAGGTACAGCTGCGAACGGCGTTGCTGCTCGCCCTGCTCGTCGTGGTCGTCTTCGGCTCGCTGCCGGTGCTGTTCTACCTGCTGCCGGGGTTCGCCAGGGTGACGCTGGCGGGCATCCCGGTGGCCTGGCTGATCCTCGGCGTGCTGCCCTTCCCGTTCCTGTTCGGGATCGGCCTCTGGTACAACCGGCTGGCGGAGCGGCACGAGCGCGACTTCGTGGACATGATCGAGAACTAGCTTTCTCCTCGACGTGCGAGGATTTCCCCTGTGCAGCTGAACCCCTGGGCGTTGACCGCGATCGTCGTGGTCATCGTGGTGACCTTCTACCTCGGTCACCGCTCCTCGCGCTCGGCCACCAGCACGCACGACTTCCTGGTCGCCCGCCGCACCGTGCGATCCCGCCGCAACGCCGCCGCGATCTCCGGCGAGTACCTCTCGGCCGCGTCGTTCCTCGGCATCGCGGGAATCGTGCTCAAGGAGGGCGCCGACGCGCTGTGGTTCCCGATCGGGTTCACCGCGGGCTACCTGGCGCTGATGCTGTTCGTCGCCGCGCCGCTGCGCCGGTCCGGTGCCTACACGCTGCCCGACTTCCTCGAAGCGCGCCTGGGATCCAAGGCGCTGCGCAAGTTCTCGACGGCGTTCGTGATCTTCATCGGGATCCTTTACATGGTCCCGCAGTTGCAGGCCGCGGGGCTCACGCTGGCGACCCTGCTGCCGCTCCCCGCCTGGGCGGGCTCGGTGCTCGTGATGGGCGTGGTCGCCGTCAACGTCATCGCGGGCGGGATGCGCGCGATCACCGTCGTGCAGGCCTTCCAGTACTGGCTCAAGCTGTTCGCGGTCGCGGTGCCCGCGTTCGTCCTGTGCATGGTGTTCTTCACCGGCGGCGGGCCCGGCGGGGCCCGGCCGCTCGGCGCCGCGGCGCCGCCGGTGTTCCCGCAGGAGACAAAGGTCAGCGTCCAGACCGACGTCACGCTGAAGGTGACCGCGGAGACCTACTTCTTCGCCTACGGCAGGATCGACCACGCCCCGGCCGACGGCCTGGCCCGGTGGGCGCCGCTCGTGCCGCACTCGGTGTCGGAGGGGACGACGCTGAAGTTCCCCGCGGGTGCCCCGGTGCCGGTGGTCACCGAATCGACGTCGCTGAACGACGACTGGCTCAGTCCCGGTTCCAAGGGGCTCTCCGGCCTGCTCGAGACGTACTCGCTGATGTTCGCGCTGTTCCTCGGCACCATGGGCCTGCCGCATGTGCTCGTCCGCTTCTACACGAACCCGGACGGCAAGGCCGCGCGCCGCACCACGGTGCACGTCCTGCTGCTGCTCGGGTTGTTCTACCTGTTCCCGACGATGCTCGGCGCGTTGTCGAGAATGTACGTGCCGGAGCTGCTCGTCACCGGCAAGACCGACGCGGCGGTGCTGAACCTGCCGACGGCGATCCTGCCGGGGGTGGGCGGTCAGATCCTGGCCGCGGTGACGGCGGCGGGCGCGTTCGCGGCGTTCCTGTCGAGTACGTCGGGGCTGCTGGTGAGCGTCGCCGGGGTGGTGTCGACCGACGTGCTTCCCGGGCGGATCTGGGACTTCCGGCTCGCCACCGGGATCACCGCCATCATCCCGATGGTGCTCGCCGCGACCCTGCGCCCGGACGACATCTCGCTGTCCATCGGGATGACGTTCGCGCTGGCCGCTTCGACGTTCTGCCCGCTGCTGGTGCTGGGCATCTGGTGGCGCAAGCTGAGCTGGCCCGGCGCGATGGCCGGGATGACCGTCGGCGGCGGTCTCGTGCTCGCGGCACTGATCACCAACATCGTCAGCGGCTACACCGGCGGCTGGGCGCCGTGGTTCACCAACCAGCCCGCGTTGATCAGCGTGCCGGTCGCCTTCCTCACGACGTACCTGGTCAGCCGCGTGACCGGCTACGGGCGGCCGGAACACGTACACGACATCATGCTGCGCCTGCACGCGCCGGATCCGCTCGGCTTCATGCGGGACAGGGCCGTCGCGCGGTTCGGCCAGGCGGAGGAGAAGACCCGCACCGGCAAGGGCAAACACCGTAAGTGAGCACCACTCCGCCGGTCGCGCGAAAGACGACCCGGTTGGCGGTTTACTCACCCACTGTCAGTTGATTTGGCCACGATCGAGAGAGCAAGGCTGGTCAATTCGCACATCCGGCGCGGAACTTCGCGGACAAAGTTCTACTTTCCGTCATACCGTTCACTCAAATAGATGAGGGTTGAAACGGGCTGTCCGGGGGCATGATCTCCCTGTCGCTGCGATAGATCGACGGACCGGAAGAACAGGGAAGGTGGGGGTCCGCAGTGAGTGGCACCGAGCAGGAAACAGCCGGTGGGGCGGGACCGGAAACGGAGTGGGAACGGGTGCAGAGCAGCCCCGAGTTCGCGCGGCTGCGCAGAAGGCTGCGGGTGTTCGTTTTCCCGATGACGGCGTTGTTTCTGGCGTGGTACCTGCTGTACGTCCTGCTCGCCGACTACGCGCACGGGTTCATGAGCACCAAGCTGTTCGGCAACATCACCGTCGGTCTCGTGCTCGGCCTGCTGCAGTTCGTGTCGACGTTCCTGATCACCGGGCTGTACGTGCGCTACGCCAACCGGAAGCTCGACCCGGTGGCGGATGAGCTCCGCGCCGAAATCGAAGGGGAGCCGCGCCGATGAGCCTCGCCGCGGGTGTGCAGGGCAGCAACTCCGCCCTCAACATCAGCATTTTCGCCGTGTTCGTGGTGATCACGCTGGCGATCGTGTTCCGCGCCAGCCGTAACACCAAAACGGCGTCGGACTACTACGCCGCCGGTCGCGCGTTCACCGGGCCGCAGAACGGCATCGCGATTTCCGGCGACTATCTCTCGGCGGCCTCGTTCCTCGGTATCGCCGGCGCCATCGCGATCAACGGCTACGACGGATTCCTGTATTCGATCGGGTTCCTGGTGGCGTGGCTGGTCGCGTTGCTGCTCGTCGCGGAGTTGTTGCGTAACACCGGGAAATTCACCATGGGCGACGTACTGGCCTTCCGGATGCGGCAGCGTCCGGTGCGTGCGGCGGCCGCGATCTCGACGCTCGCCGTGTCGTTCTTCTACCTGCTCGCCCAGATGGCGGGCGCGGGCGGGCTGGTCAACCTGCTGCTCGGCATCAGCGGCAACCTCGGGCAGGACCTGGTCATCGCCGTCGTCGGCGTGATCATGATCCTGTACGTGCTGATCGGTGGCATGAAAGGTACGACCTGGGTCCAGATCATCAAGGCCGCGCTGCTCATCATCGGCGCGTTCGCGATGACGCTGTGGGTACTCGGCAAGTACGGCTTCAACCTGTCGAACCTGTTCCAGGCCGCGATCGACAAGGGCGGCAAGGGCGGGGCGGCGCTCCTCGACCCCGGCAAGCAGTACGGCAAGACCGGCACGACGAAGCTCGACTTCCTCTCGCTCGGCATCGCGCTGGTGCTCGGGACCGCGGGACTGCCGCACGTGCTGATGCGCTTCTACACGGTCCCGACCGCGCGCGACGCCCGGCGTTCCGTGGTGTGGGCGATCGTGCTGATCGGCGTGTTCTACCTGTTCACGCTGGTCCTCGGCTACGGCGCGGGCGCGGTCGTCGGCCCGGAGAAGATCTCGAAGGCGCCAGGATCGACGAACGCGGCGGCGCCGCTGCTCGCGCTGGAACTGGGCGGTCCGGTGCTGCTCGGGTTCATCGCTGCGGTCGCGTTCGCGACGATCCTGGCGGTGGTCGCGGGCCTGACGATCACCGCGTCGGCGTCCTTCGCGCACGACGTCTATGCGAACGTGATCAAGAAGGGCAAGACGTCCCCGGATTCCGAGGTACGCGTGGCGCGGCTGACCGCGCTGGTGATCGGCGCGGTCGCGATCATCGGCGGCATCCTCGCCAAGGAGCAGAACGTGGCGTTCCTGGTGGCGCTGGCCTTCGCGGTCGCGGCCTCGGCGAACCTGCCGACGATCCTGTACTCGCTGTTCTGGAAGCGCTTCAACACCCAGGGTGCGCTGTGGTCGATCTACGGCGGCCTGATCGTGTGTGTCGTGCTGATCGTGTTCTCACCCGCGGTGTCGGGCGGTGCGAAGCCGATGATCAAGGGCGTCGACTTCCACTGGTTCCCGCTGGAGAACCCGGGCCTGGTGTCGATCCCGGTGTCGTTCTTCCTCGGCTGGCTCGGCACGGTGCTGTCGAAGGAGCGCAACGCGAAGAAGTACGCCGAGATGGAGGTCCGCGCTCTCACCGGCGCCGGCGCCGAAAAGGCCGTGGTCCACTGACCGCGACGGGTCTCTGAAGGCCACCATGAGGGACTTGAACGCCCTCAAGGTGGCCTTCAGAGCATTTCCGGCAGCTCACGCGCGTGTCACGGGACGGCGTGGCAGCATGGAGAGCGTGGTAAGCCCTGCTGAAATCCCCACCGCCGCGGTGCGCGATCTCCCGCGCGACGGTCTTCCGCTGCTCGACGTCCGCGAGGACGACGAGTGGCGAGCCGGACACGCCCCCGGCGCCCTGCACATCCCCATGGGTGAGCTGCCCGCGCGCGTCGGCGAGCTGGAGGACCTGCCCGAGGATCAGCCGGTCTACGTCATCTGCCGCAGCGGCGGGCGCTCCGCCAGGGCCGCCGCGTGGCTCAACGCCAGCGGCTGGGACGCGGTGAACGTCGCGGGCGGTATGGGCTCGTGGCAGCGCGAGGGCCGCCCGATGGTCAGTGAGCTGCCCGGCATCGAGCCCGAAGTCCTGTAACCGTGCACCCAGGCCAGCAGCCGCCGCGACCTCCGGCACAGCCGTACCCCGCGCCCGCGTATCCGGGCACGGGGTACTGGCCGACCGTGCCCGCGGCGCCGCATCCCGCGCAGGCACAGCACGCGGGCCGCACGCTGGCCGCACAGGCCGAGGCCTACCCGTACCACCGCCGGCCGGTGCACCGGCCGCGGCTGCGCTGGGTCGCGTCGCCGCCGCCCGGTGCCTGGCCACGCCGGCGTCCCGCCGTCCGCGAGCCCTACCTGGGGCCGCCGTCCTACCCGGTGCCGCCGCGCTGGGGTTTCCCGAACCTGGTCTGGCGCCGTCCGACGGCCGTGCCCGGCACCGCCTCCGACGCCGTCCGCCCGATCGACCGGATCCCGGTGCTCTCCCGCAGCCTCGTGGTGGTGCTGTGGGCGTTCGTCGTGCTCGCCACGGTCGCCGCCGGGGCGGAGATCTGGCGGTACGTCCTGCTCGTGCAGAGCCGCGAGTCGGCGTTGAGCACGTCGGTGGTGTCCTTCTCCGACGCCTTCGTCGTCACCGCCGGGCTGCTCACGACGATCCTTTCGCTGCTGCCCGCCGGGCTGTCGATCTGGTGGCTGCTCGTCGCCCGCCTCGCCGCGGCGGACGAGCTGGGGGAGGCCCCGCCGCGTCCGCAGTGGCAGGTGCTGGTCGGCGTCCTGGTGCCGGTGGTGAACCTGCCGATGGCGCTGTCCGTGGTCGGCGAGCTGGAACACGCGGTGCTGCGCCGCGCTCGTGACGCCCGGCCGAAGCCCTCGCGGCTGGTGCTGGTCTGGTGGGGTGCCTGGTTGCTGAACTGGGTGCTGCTCGCGGTCACGATCTACTGGCGTTTCCGCGATGGGGTGCAGGCGCTGGCCGACAGCGTCGTGCTGATCGCGCTGACCGACCTGTCGGCCGCCGGGCTCGCCACCGTCACGGCGCTGCTTGTCCGGCAGTTCTCGGATCTGCTGATGCCGATCGCCGGGCCGAAACTCCGCGAACTGCGCGTGCTGCGCGTCGAAGGCGCCCCGACGCCGGAGCGCCCCGCCCGCCCGGCGACCGCCCCCCGCTGACGCGTCGTCCATCCAGGTACGCGAGTCGTCCGTCTGCGTACGCGTGTCGTCCGCTCGATGCCTACACGCTGACGCGTAGTTCCTTCAGCCCCCGGATCACGAACTCCGGCCGCCGCTCCGCGGTCACCAGCCGCAGCCCCGGCAGCCGCTGGGTGAGCGCTGCGAGCGCGGCACCGATCTCCACCCGCGCCAGCGGTGCCCCGACGCAGTAGTGAATCCCCATCCCGAAGCCGAGATGCGCGTTCGGCGACCGTCCGATGTCCAGCACGTCCGGCTCGGTGAACACCTTCGGATCCCGTGCCGCCGCGCCCAGCAGCGCCCCGATCTTCTCCCCGCGCGCCACCCGGAACCCCGCGATCTCGACGTCCTCGGTCGCGGTCCGCTCGAACAGCTGCAGCGGCGAGTCGAACCGGATCAGCTCCTCGACCGCCGAGTCCAGCAACTCCGGCGACGCGATCAGCCGCTCCCACTGATCCCGGTACGTCAGCAGCGCGGCGACCCCGTTGCCGATGACGTTCACTGTCGCCTCGTGCCCGGCCATCAGCAGCAATACCGCCGTGGCGACCAGCTCGTCCGGCGTCAGCTCGCTGCGCAGCAGGTCGCTGACGATGTCCTCACCCGGCGACTTCGCCCGTGCCTCGGCCAGCTCGCGCAGGTACGCGACGAACTCCGCGGCCGCGCTCTCAGCGGCGTCGCGGCCTTCCTCGGACAGACCGAATTCGTACATCTTCACGATGGAGTTCGACCAGGGCACCAGCCGCGGCCGATCGGCGTCGGGCACTCCCAGCAGCTCCGCGATGACCGCGACAGGCAGGGGCTGGGCAAGGTGTTCGAGCAGATCGGCCGAGCCGTCGGCCGCGATCTTCCCGGCCAGCTCGTCGACCATCGTTTCGGCGAATTCGGCGACCATCGGCCGCAGCCGCTCGACGTGCCCGCGCGCGAAAGCGCCGGAGATGAGCCGACGCAGCCGGGTGTGCGCGGGAGGTTCGTTCTCCAGCAACGAGTTCCGGTGCAGCAGGTTGAACGACGCGAACCGCTCGACCGGCTGCGCGTCCTGCCAGATCCGCCCGAGTCCCCGATGCCGCAACACCGCGGCCGATGCCGCATGCGACACGGCGATCGCGAGGCCGAGCCCGTCATGCCGGTGCACCTCACCCTCGGCACGCAGCGCGGCGAACGCGGGATACGGGTCGGCGAGGAACTCGGGATCACGAGGGTCGAACACGCACCTGAGCGTAGCCCGAGGATGACATCCGAAACTGTCGTCCAGGCCGGTGCGATTCACGGGGACGTGACGATCTGACTGGGGGCGCCAGGCGGCGCAAGGGTGCTGTCGTGGCTGCGATCGGCGATCAGGATGTTCCTTCGGTGACGAGGAAAACTAATGCGCAGGGGAGGTTCTGGCCGCGCTGGAGCCGTCGCGGACGCAGGGGCCGGACACGTGGTGACCCCGCGTCTTCGATAGCGTCATGGCCCGAGCTTGAGGAGGCAGCAGTGGGCAAGGGCGCGCGCAAGAAGGGTCCCAAGAAGGGCACCGATCGTCAGCCGAAGGTGCGCGACGTCTTCGTCGGGCAGCCGTTCGAGGGGCTCGCCGCCGAGCCGGAGCTGATCGCGCTGCGCGAGTTCGTGCCGTCGGCGACGGCGAAGCTGTCGCTGAAGGACGGCGGTGACGTCACGCTCGGCACCGTGCTGCCGATGGCGGCGGCCGCGTTCGTGCGGTCCGACGGCGAGCGGTATCTCGGCCTCCAGGTGCAGACGCGCTCGTCCGACATCAGCCGCGACCTCGGCCGCTCGCTCAAGTGGGTGCTCGACGCCAAGCCGGGCGACGTCCTCGCGGTGCCGGACACGACCACCCCGCCGCAGGCCGACGAGCACGCGCGCCTCCAGGATCTGCTGGTCGCCGACGCCGAACTCGACGTCACGCTGCACACCGATTTCGCGTGGTGGCTGCCCGAGGACGCCGACGCGACCGGTGACGTCGCCGTTTCGCTGGAGCGGGCGAACGCCGCGATCATGCCGACCGAGCGCCTCGGCGCCGGGGCCTACTGGGTGCTCGCCGGCGAGAAGGCGCACCTGCGCTGGATCCGTCCCGAGCAGGAGAACCTGCTGCTGCAAGCGCTTGCGCGGCTGTCGGCCGCAGGGGAGCTGGGGCTCGGCGATGGCACGCGCTACGCCGGTTCGTTCCGGGCACACGGGCTGCTGGTGCCGGTCTGGGACCTCGACCCCGAGGCCCACGCCCGCGAGTGGGCGGACGCCAAGGACCAGCTCGGCACCCGGCTGGACGCCGCGCTGAAGTCGCTCGACTCCGAACCCCTCAACGCGGCCGAGCGCCGCGCTCGCGACGGCCTGATCGGGCGGCAGCTCACCCTCCGCTGACCCGTCCGGGTGGCACGATCGGGGCATGATCGTGCACATCTGCAGTCGCGACGAGTGGCAGAACGTCGGGGACGAATATCGCCCGGCGTCGCTGGACGACGTCGGGTTCGTCCACTGCGCCGACCCCGGCACGGTGCATCTGCCCGCCAACGCCCTGTTCACCGGCCGCACCGACCTGGTGCTGCTGGAGATCGACGTCGCCGCGGTCGGCGCGCCGGTGCGCTGGGAGGAGGGCGACCCGCCGCATCCGGCCGGGATCTGGTTCCCGCACGTCTACGGGCCCATCCCGCGCGCGGCCGTCGTCGCCGTGCATGAATTCCCAGCTCAGAGCGATGGGCGTTACCTTCCCCCAGGCTCGCTCACTCGGCGATGAACATGGCAACGTATCCCCCATCCGGGCGTCCCTCGAAGTGATGGGGCGAACCGGACAACCAGCGGGGGGTGCGATGCGTATGGGGGAGGACGACAACTCGGCGCTTGGCGACGCGAATCCACGGGGAGGCGATACGGTGACCGCAGCGGCACCCGTCTTCCCGCTGGGAGACACGGGATTGGCTCGCGAGAGCCGAGGGAGGTCGACGTCCGTGCCGGGCGAGTTCGCTGACTTCGGCGAGTTCGTGCGCGCGACGTTGCCAGGGCTGCTTCGCTACGGGCACGCGCTGACTGGGAACCCGCACGACGCGGCGGACCTGGTGCAGACGGTGCTCGAGAAGATCGGCTCGCGCTGGTCGTATGTGCAGAGCAAGACGGGCGACCCGCTGGCCTACATCCGCCGTTCGATGGCGAACGCGCACGTCAGCCGCTGGCGGCGGACGAAGCGCGAGAACCTCGTCGCCGAGATCCCGGACTCGCAGCCGGTCAGCCACGCCGACCCGTTCGAGCACGAGCCGCTGTGGCAGGCGTTACGTGCCCTGCCGCCGAGGCAACGCGCGGTGATGGTGCTGCGTTACTACGACGGATTGTCCGAGGCGGAGATCGCGGCCGCGCTGGGAGTCACCCAGGGCACGGTGAAGAGCCAGGCGAGCAAGGCGATCGCGTCGTTGCGGACGAAACTGACATTGACCGGACTCGATGGCGAAGGGAGTGAAGCCGAGTGAACGTCTCCGAAGACGAGCTCGAGCAGCGGCTTCGCGCGTTGTTCGCCGACGAGCGTCTCGGAGTCCAGCCCGGGGCGAGCGCCGAGGAGGCGATCGTGGCCGGCGCGCGGCGTCGTCGGCGTCGGCGCCACGTCGTGCTGTCGGCGTCCGGGGTGACGATGGCGGCGGTTCTCGTCGTCGGTGGCTTCGCGGTGGTCAAGATCCGCAGCAGCGACAGCAGCACCGTGATGGCGGCGACTTCGCCCGAGCTGTCGACGCAGCCCCCCGCGCCGGCGACGTCTGGGCCGCCCTCGGCGGTTTCGGCGGGGCCGACGTCCCATCCGCAGCAGCCGCCGCCGAGCGGGCCGCCGCCTGGGCACGCGGAGAACCCGCCGCACACGACCGGTGGCCGTGGCGCCACCACGACGCCGTCGAAGCCCCAGACGTCGAAGGTGACGACGGGCCCGCTGCTGACCGCGAGCGGTATCGGCGCGTTGAAACTGGGGATGACCGAGGCACAGCTGACCGCGCAGGGTATGACGGTCAGCAACAAGAAGAGCGCTGACTCCTGCACGTACTTCGACGTCAAGGGCGGCGGGTTGCCGACTTCGGTGAACGCAGCGGTCTCCCAGTCGAACGGCGTCGTCGCGGTCACCCCGGCGGCCGCGGCGCACACCCCGGAGGGCATCGGGGCTGGTTCGTCCAAAGAGGACGTGATCACCAGCTATCCTGCCGCCACCGAAGGGTCGGACGGACTGGTCGCCCCGGCTGGGCAGGTCTCCAACTACCACTTCACCCTCACCCAGGCGGGCGAGGTGGCGGGCGTGTACCTGTACAGCGTCTACCAGGACTGCTGAGGGACACAACGGAAAACCCGGGCTGCTCCACAGGGGGAGAGCCCGGGTTCTCTATTTCGCGGTGAGAGAGTTCAGAGCGCGCCGCCCGCGACCGGGGGCATTCCGCTGTCCGCGCCGCCGTCGCCGACGGATTCGCGGTACAGGTGGGCCTCGACGTCGAACAGGTTGTCACCGGCACGCTTGACGACGTTGAGCAGCGTGGTCATCTGCGCGATTTCCTCGACCTGCTCCTTGAGGAACCACTGCGTGAACTGCTCGCTGATGTAGTCCTCTTCGGCGCGCGCGGCCTTGGCCATGGCCGAGATATCGGCCGCGACCTCCTTCTCCTGGTTCAGCGCGAGCTCGACGACCTCGGCGGCGCTGGAGAAGTCGTTGCGCACTTCGCCGGTGCTGGGGATCTCCACGTGGTGGTCGCGGTCCAGCAGGTACTGGACGAGCGCCATCGCGTGATTGCGCTCCTCGACCGACTGCTTGTAGAAGTGCTTCGCCAGCTGGGGAAGGTCCCGTGCGTCGAACCAGACCGCCAGCGCGATGTACTGCTGGGACGCGTTGAACTCGTTGTGCACCTGGGTTTGCAGCAGCTCGTAGAACTTCGAGCCGGATTCTTTCTTCAGCTTCGTGACGGCCATGCCGAAAACAATACACTCGCTATGTAGTCGTTTCCACTTTTGGCTGGTGATCTACCCCCTATTAGGTTACCATTCCTAAAGCAAGTCTCCACTTATTTCGGTTAGCCTCCCCTAAATAGGAAATCGAATTTAGGAAAGGCTAACTTCGCTCCTCTTATTCGTGTTCCGCCATACTTCCGGTGCTCAGAGCGAGTCGCGGCGGATCGGGCAGGACATGCACCGCGGCCCGCCCCGGCCCGAGCCGAGTTCCGATCCGGTGATCGGCAGGACCTCGATCCCGGCGTCCTCGAGCCGCGCGTTGGTTTCGATGTTCCGCTCGTATCCGACGACGACGCCCGGCGCGAGCGCGAGCGTGTTGTTCCCGTCGTCCCATTGCTCGCGTTCGGCGGTCACCGGGTCGAGACCGGTGTCGATCACCCGCAGCCGCTCGATGCTCATCGCCTCGGCGGCGGCGTCGAGGAACGGCGCCGGGCCCGCCACCTTCACACCACCGTCGCCGGTCGGGCGCAGGGTGAACGCGGTCAGCGAATCGCGGGCGAGCGGGTACATGACGACGGCGTCGGCGGCGACCATCGTGCACACGGTGTCCAGGTGCATGGTGGCGCGCGACTGCTCGATCGGCACCGCGAGCACGGTGTGCGCGATCCCGTCGGCGAAGACCGAACGCGCCAGCGATTCGGCGCCGGCGGCGGTGGTGCGCTCGCCGACGCCGATGGCGAGCACGCCGGGCGCGAGCAGCAGGATGTCGCCGCCCTCGATCGGCGCCGAGTGCGCCCCGTACGCGCGGTCCGCGTGCCGGAAGCGCGGGTGGTAGGCGTAGACGATGTCGAGCAGGAGCGTCTCGCGGCGCCGCGCGGGCATGGTGAGCGACGAGATCGCGACGCGGTCGCCGATCCAGGCCGACGAGTCCCGCGTGAACAGCAGGTTCGGCAGCGGGTCGACGGCGAAGTCGTGCGGGTGGTTCATCATCCGCACCAGCGACGCGCCCTCGGAGGCCGGCAGCTCTTCGAACGTCATCCCGGCCATCAGCACCTCGGCGAGGGTGGCCGCGTCGACACCGGAGAGGTGGGAACGCAGCGTGTCGCCCAGCTCGCCGCCGAGCCGCCGGTCGTCGACCGCGGCCTTCACCCCGGCCGCGTGCGCGCGGGTGTCCTCCAGCGTCGTGCGCAGCGTGTCGGCGAGCAGCAGCACCTCCACCCCGCGGCCGCGCAGCACCTCGGCGAACGCGTCGTGCTCCTCCTGCGCGCGGTCCACCCACGGGATGCCGTCGAAGAGGAGCTGGTCGTTGTTGCGGGGCGTCAGCCTTTTGAGCTCGTTGCCCGGCCGGTGCAGCAGCACCGTGCGCAGCGGCCCGACCTCGCTGTCCACCTTGGGGGGTGCCATCTCGTCAGTCACGCCGCCGAGCCTAATGTTCCGCGCTCACGGCAACCAGGAAACACGGCCCTTCAACAGCGCATATCCGACGAACGACACAACGTCGAACAGCGTGTGCGCGGCGACCAGCGGCCAGAGCCGGTTCGTCTTCTGCCACAGCCTGCCGAAGATCAGCCCCATGACGAAGTTCCCGACGAACCCGCCGAACCCCTGGTACAGGTGGTACGAACCACGCAGGACCGCTGCGCCGAACACCGAGGCGTTCTCGCGCACGCCGAGCTGACGCAGCCGGGTCAGCAGGTACCCGATCACGAGTACCTCCTCCGCGAACGCGTTTCCGAACGCGGAAAGCGTCAGCGTGATCGGCCGCCACCAGGTACTGCCCAAAGTGGACGGTTGAACGGCGAGGCTGAAGCCGAGGTGGTACGAGAGGAAATACAGCCCCAGCCCCGGAATTCCGATGATCGCGGCGAGCACGAGGGTGAGCAGCGTGTCCCTGCCCGGCGAACGCCGGTCCAGGCCGACCTGCGCGAGCTTGATCCCGGCCCGCCACAACAGATACAGCCCGAGCGCGCCCCAGGCGATCAGCTGCGCCGCGGACAGCAGCTGCTTGGTCATGTCGATCAGGCTTGACACCGCCTGCGGCACATTGATCTGCGCCTGCTGCTGGGCGAGCGGGATCGGCTTGAGCAGCGAGTCCACAAGGGAGAGCAGGCTGCGCAGTCCGGACATGCCGAGCGTGATGGTGAAGACGATGCACAGCTCGACGATGATCGCGCGCCGCTCGCCGGGTTCGGTGACCGCGCCGGGGAACGCCGGGCGCGTCGGGGCCAGCCAGGACCGCACGGGGGAATGCATGTCCGCACGCTACCTTCGGGGTATGCCGAGGAGCATCGCCACCAACGAAAAGATCGACCGCGCCGGGCTGGTCGAATTCCTGTCCACCCGCCACCGCGCGATCCTGCTGACCACCAAGGCCGACGGCGGTCCACAGCTGTCGCCGGTCACCTGCGGCGTCGACAGCGACGGCAGGCTCGTCATCGCGACCTACCCGAAGCGGGCGAAAGTGGTCAACATCCGGCGCGCGCCGAAGGTGTCCGCCTGCGTCCTCTCCGACGAGTGGAACGACCAGTGGGTGCAGGTGAACGGCACCGCCGAGGTGCTCGACCTGCCCGAGTCCGTCGAGCCGCTGGTCGAGTACTTCCGCAGTATTTCGGGCGAACACCCGGACTGGGACGAGTACCGCGAAGCCATGCGGAAGCAGGGCAAAAGCCTCATCCGCGTGACGATCGAGTCCTGGGGGCCGATCGCGAAGGGCGGTTTCCCGCCGGAACTCGCCTAGTCGCGCCCGTCCCGCTGCCGCAGGAACGGGCAGCCCATCAGCCGCTGCAGCTCCATGGAGAGCTGACGCGGGCAGTCCACCGATCGCGAGAACGCCAGGCGGACGTCATGATCGCCCGCGTCGGTCTCGACCCGCAGCCGCAGGCCGTAGCGGTCGAGGCCGAGCGGCCGGATCCGGCCGTCCCGCAGTTCCTCGGGCAGGTGCCTGGCGAGCTGCTCGACGACGTCGGGATGGTCGCTTTCCAGATGCCGCAGCCATTCCGCCTCGTAGTCGTGGAACGGGTCCGGCGGCGCCGCGCTGAACATGTGCGGGCGCAGCGAATGCGTGCCCTCGGCGTCGGCGAGCACGATCGAGGCCGGGGTGAGCCGCAGCAGAGTCATGCCATGGCCGACGTCGAGCAGCCGCGGATCCGGCCGGGTCTCGGCGATCGACACCGCGCGGGCGCGGGCGGAGACCTCGCTGAGCGGACGCAGCCAGCCGGTGATCCACACCAGCCCGCGGATCGGCTCGCGCAGGTCCACCGGCGCCTCGTCGGTCAGCTCGACCATGACGGCGAGCTCGCCGCGTTGTGCCTGCTTCGCGGCGCCGACCAGGGTGTGCGCGTCCGGGAGCAGGATGCTGACGCTGCCGCTGTGGTGCACGTGGTGCAGCACGGGCACGACCCGGCCGGTGTCGCAGTCGGCGCGTTCCACGGTCGGCACGAGCGAGGCCGGCCCATTGCGGGTGGCGATCGTCTTGGCGCGTTCGGCCGGGTTCGGTGCCGGCGGGCGGCGGATGGTCATCGGTGCCTCGGTCACGGCTCACCTCCTACTTAGGTGAGCCTAACCTGAATTCCGGCCGCAAGGGAAGACGTGACGTTTCACAGAGTGCCGTAACAGGGCGGCCGGTGCTCGCGGGTAACGGGAGCACCGGCCGCCGGGCGGATCAGGCCGGCCCTCGTCCGGACCAGGTCCAGGCGTAGCCGGGGTCTTCGGACGTTTCGGCGGCCTCGCCGAGGTCCAGCGGCGCGAAGGTGTCCACCATGACCGCGGTTTCGTCGAAGAACTCGGCGCCGATCGACGCCTCCGCGGCGCCCGGCTGCGGTCCGTGCGTGAAGCCGGACGGGTGCAGCGAAAGCGAGCCGATGCCGATCCCGGAGCCCTTGCGGGCCTCGTAGTTCCCGCGCACGTAGAACATCAGCTCGTCGGAATCGACGTTGGCGTGGTTGTACGGGACCGGGATCGAGTCCTTGTGGTAATCCACCTTGCGCGGGCAGAACGAGCACACGACGAAGTTCGGGCCCTCGAACGTCTGGTGCACGGGCGGCGGCTGGTGCACGCGGCCGGTGATGGGCTCGAAGTCGTCGATGTTGAACGCCCACGGGTACAGGCAGCCGTCCCAGCCGACGACGTCGAACGGGTGCGTGGCGTAGGTGTAGCGCGTCAGCCCGGCGCGGTGGCGCACGAGGACCTCGACGTCTGTGCCGTCGGCCAGCATCGGCTCCGACGGGCCCCGGATGTCGCGCTCGCAGTACGGCGAGTGCTCGAGGAACTGGCCCTTCGCCGACAGGTAGCGCTTCGGCGGCCCGATGTGCCCGCGGGCTTCGAGCGTCAGCAGCTTGACCTCGCCGTGCGGGATGACGCGGTAGGTGCACGACGTCGGGATGACGAGGTAGTCGCCGTCGCCTACTTCGAGGGCGCCGTAGATCGTCTCGACCGTCGCCGAACCGCCCTGGACGTAGAACAGCTCGTCACCGGCGGCGTTGCGGTAGAGCGGGCTGGGGGCGTTCGCGGTGACGAAGCCGATGGTCACGTCGGCGTTGCCGAACAGGCGCCGCCGGTCGGTGACCGCGTCGGTGCCCTCGGCGAACTTGAGGTCCTGGGTCTTGAAGTGCCGGGGCTTGAGCGGGTGGTTCGGGGTCAGCGCGCCGCGCTCGTCCGCGATCGCCACCGCGTCGACGATCGCCGTCGGCAAGCCGCGGTGATACAGCAGCGCGGAGTCCGCGGAGAAGCCCTCGACACCCATCAGCTCCTCGGCGAAGAGCCCGCCATCGGGCTTGCGGAACGCGGTGTGGCGCTTGTGCGGGACCTCGCCTACTTGCCGGTAGTAGGGCATCGGTGCCTCCTTCGTGACCGATCGAGATGTGTCCGTTTAACGAACGATTTTGTCCTCATGTCGTACGCTACTAGCGTGTCAGTCGTGTCAAGCGCTGTGGAACTCACGCCCCCCGGCCCCCGTGGAATTCCTCCCCTGTTCGCGCGGCTCGTCGACGACTCGGCGCTGTTCCCGCCTGCCGATGCGAAGATGCCCGACGCGCTCCGTGCGCACTTCGCGTCGCGGACCGGTGAACACGCCGGTGTACTGGGGGTTTTCCTCTGCCAGGCCTCCCGCCTGCCGGAGCTGATCACCGAGCTCATCAAGATCAAACCGAAGGAGCCGCTGCCGCTGTCGCTGATCATCGACACCGGTCTGGGCGGCGTGCCGAAGGCGATCTCGATCGTGGAATCCCGCGGCGAACTGCTCGCGCTGCGGATGGTCGAGATGCCGGCCCCGTCGGACGTCGACGAGGTGTGGCTGGAGCGGGTCTCGGAGTTCGTGCCCGAGGACGTCATCCGCGTCGTCGAGCCGCGCCGCGGTGTCGGCTGGCTGGACGGTGTGCGGAAGGTCATCGAGCACGGCAGCTGGCCGAAGATCCGGTGTGGTGGCCAGGCCGGGGAGAACTTCCCCAGCGTCGACGAGGTCGCGGACTTCCTGTCCGTGGTCAGCGGTGCCGAGGGTGCCTCGTTCAAGGCGACCAACAGCCTGCACCGGGCCATCCGGCATACCGACGCCGACAGCGGCTTCACCCACCACGGCTTCCTCAACCTGCTGGTCGCCTCGGCCCGCTGCCTGTCCGGCGGGGACGTCCGCGCGGCGCTGGAGTCGACCGACGGGAAGGCGCTGGCCGCCGAGGCACGCGCGCTGTCCGAACCCGCCGCGAAGGCGGTCCGGCAGCTCTTCGCGTCCTACGCGGCCGCGTCGTTCGACGAGCCGATCGCCGACCTCGGGGAACTCGAACTGTTGTGACGCGTGAAGGCTCGCTGACGCTGGATCGCGGACTGGCGCTGCTCCAGGCGGTCGCCGACGCCGGTGGCGGCGCGGCGACCATCTCGGAGCTCGCGGTCGCCATCGGCGCCAGCCGGGCGGCGGTGTACCGGCTGCTCGTGCCGCTGTCCGAACGCGGGCTCGTCTGGCGGGACGGCACCAAGGTCCGGCTCGGCGTCGGCCTGCTCCGGCTCGCGGGCCAGGTGCTGCCGCAGCTGCGGGACGCGGCGGCGCCGGTGCTGCGCGAGCTGGCGGAGAAGGTGGGCGCGACAGCGCATCTCTCGGTGGCGCAGGGCGACCAGGCACTCGCCGTCGCCGTGGTCGAGCCGACGTGGACCAGCTTCCACGTCGCCTACCGCATCGGCACGCGGCATCCGCTCGCCGCGGGTGCGGCGGGCAGGGCGATGACACTGCGTCCGGGTGGCGACGGCTGGGCGACGTCCACGGGCGAACTGGAGGCGGGCGCGTCCGGGGTCGCGGCTCCGGTGCGGGGCGTGCCGGGTCTGCGCGCGAGCGTGGGCGTGGTGTCGCTGGAGCCGCTGGCCGCGAAGGAGGTCGGCCCCCAGGTCGTCGCCGCGGCCGCCCGTCTCGCGGACATCCTCCGGACGGAGACGTCATGACGGCGCCGGACCTGGTCGGCTGCGAGGTCACCAGGACCGCGTTCGACCATCAGGTGCGGCTCCTGCTGGTCCGCGGGGCCGAGGTCTGCGCCGAGCTGGCCGTCTCGGTGCCGTTCACGCTGCTCGGCGCGGACGGGGCGCGGCACGAGATCGACCCGGAGGAGCGGAGCACGCTGCCTCCCGTGCTCGCGCTGTTCGGCAGGACCGTGGTGGCGGCCGACCTGATGGACCACCGGCTGACGTTGACGTTCGATGACGGCGCCGAACTACGCGTCGGTCCCGATGAGCAGTACACATCGTGGTGGCTGTCGGGTGACGGCGTCGAGGACATCCACGTCGATCCGCTCGGCTAGCGGGGCCGGGCGGGCTCCAGCAGCGGCCGGACCATCGTGGCCAGCAGGGCGAGGTCGATGGTGAACAGCAGGCGTTCGAACAGGCCCATGCTGATCTCCTGGCGCATCGGGCCGATGACCAGCGTCGCGATGAACCCGCCGAGCACCACCAGCACGCTCGTCATACTGGCCACCGCGAGCCACCGGATCGTGGTCCGCCGCGGCTCCCACGGGCAGCGGGAGCGGCCGCGGCGGGTGAGCACCCACGCGGCCGCGGGCAGCGCGACGAACGCCGTCAGCGCGGCGTAGTTGTGCACCTGACCGGCCAGCGAGCGGGCCTGCCCCTCGGGATCCACCGGGACGGTCGCGCAGACCAGCAGCCCGGCACACCACACCCCGAGCAGGGCCAGCACCGGCCGCGTGCCCTCCCGGCGGGTCCTGGCGATCCCGGTGAGCAGGGCGAGCGAGCCGAGCGCGAGCGCCAGGCACATCGCGCCGAACAGGAGCGCGGCGGAGCCGTGGCCGAGGCGGCCGTAGACGTACTCCGACAGTGTCTGCCAGATCGGGCTGACCTGTCCGGACAGCCGGACGTGCAGGTCGACGGAGATGAGCACCGCGGTCGCCATGCCGACGACCGCCAGCCTGCCGTGCACGGGCGAGACGGCACGCGCGACGGCGGTCTTCGGCGAGGTCACCGGGCTGGCTCCTGAGCGGGTCGGGGCTGGCATGCGCGAGGGCAAGGCGCCCCGACGTCATCGCCGGTTCACCTTGCCCTCACCCGCGGTTCCGCGAGAGGTTACCTGGTGATCCTGTGAAACCCCTGTAGCGAGCGCCGGCGGCTCAGAACGCCAGCTGGGCGAGGGTGAGGACGGCGAAGCCCGCGAAGACGAACCCGGCGCAGCGCTGGATCAGCCGCGGCCGGATCCGGCTGCGGATCTTCGCGCCGATGAACACGGCGAGCCCGGCCACCGAGACCAGGGCCACGAACGCGCCGAGTCCGACCGCGATCGGGCTCGCGAACTTCGCGGCGACACTGGCCGTCGCGAGCTGGGACGCGTCGCCCCATTCGGCGGCGAAGAGCACCCCGAACGACGTGATCGCGGAGCGCAGGAAGGACAGCGGGGCCGGCCCGGAGCGTGACGCGTCCTCGCCGCCGTCGGTGCCTTCGCGGAATCCCTCCCGCAGGAGCATGAACGCGCCGACGCCGAACATCGCGGCCACGACCAAAGCGACAACGGTATCCGGGAGCAGGGTGAGCACACTGCCGAAAGCGACCGCGACGACGCATTGCACGGCGAATGCGGCGCACACCCCGGCGAAAACCGGCCATGCCCGGAAACGAGTGGTGAGAACCAGGGTGGCGACCAGTGTCTTGTCCGGCAGTTCCACGGCCAGTACCAGGCCGAACGCGCTGAGAAACGCCAGAGCGGTAGTAGACATAGTGGTTTGGCACCCCTTTCGCTGCAACGATAAAGGAGCGATTCGGAAAAGGGCAAGCAGATGGGTTTCGCGAAATGCGCATTCGGGTCTCGTGAATACTGCTTCGTGGGCGACCGGATTTGTTTTTTCGGCGTGCCGAAATCGCTTTTGTGGTTTGCGGTACCGTGACGGCATGTCCGCTGACCACGTCGTTGTCGCCTCGACCATCGATTCCGAGGACGCCGCTCGTGCGCTGGCCTCCGCCGCCATCGAGGCGCGCGTGGCGGCGTGCGCGCAGATCGTCGGCCCGATCACCAGCGTGTTCCGCTGGGAGGGCGCGGTGCAGACGGAGACCGAATGGCGCGTCGAGTGCAAGACGGCGCGGGATCGCGCGGCCGCGCTCGTGGACCTGCTCAAGGCTCGGCACTCCTACGACGTCCCGGAGATCATCGTGACGCCGATCGAGGGCGGCGGAGCCGAGTACCTCGAATGGGTAACCCTCGAGACGCGCTAGGCCGGATTTCCCCTTGCGGGACCTTCTTTTCCGAGGGCAGGACCTTCGTCCCGCCGAGAACAGGACCAGTTGAACTGGCCGGGTTCCGGCTGGCGGAGCAGGCTTGATCGCGTGGAGGTCCTGGAGCTAGCGCGGTGGCAGTTCGGCATCACCACCGTCTATCACTTCCTGATGGTCCCGCTGACCATCGGGCTGTCCATCCTGGTCGCGGTCATGCAGACGGCGTGGGTCCGCACCGGTTCGCTGAAGTACCTCAAGATGACGAAGTTCTGGGGCAAGCTGCTCCTGGTCAACTTCGCCATGGGGGTGGTGACCGGACTGGTGCAGGAGTTCCAGTTCGGCATGTCGTGGAGCGCCTACTCGCGCTTCGTCGGGGACGTGTTCGGCGCGCCGCTGGCGATGGAAGGCCTCGTCGCGTTCTTCGTCGAGTCGACCTTCCTCGGCCTGTGGATCTTCGGCTGGGACAGGCTGCCGAAGAAGGTGCACCTCGCCTGCGCGTGGGCGTTCTCGCTGGCGACGATGGCTTCGGCCTACTTCATCCTGGCCGCGAACTCGTGGATGCAGCACCCGGTCGGCGTCACGTTCGACAACGGCAAGCCCACCATGAACTCGATCTGGGCGGTGCTGACGAACAACACCGCGCTCGCCGCGATCCCGCACACGCTGGCCGGCGCGTTCTCGGTGGCGGCGGCGTTCCTGGTCGGCGTCGCGGGCTGGCACCTGTGGCGGCGCCGCAAGAGCGACGACGAGCACCGCGAGGTCTGGCGGTCCTCGCTGCGGCTCGGCGGCTGGGTCGGCGTGGTGGCCTTCGCCGTGCTCGCGATCACCGGCGACATGCAGGGCAAGCTCATGTTCGAGCAGCAGCCGATGAAGATGGCCTCCGCGGAAGCGTTGTGCCACACGGAAAAGCCCGCGAGTTTCTCGATACTCGCGATCGGTGACGTGGCGAACGCCAACTGCGAGTCGGTCAAGACGTTCACCGTGCCCGCGTTGCTGTCCTTCTTGGCGCACAACGACTTCTCGACCGAGGTCAAGGGCGTGGAGAACCTGATCGGGGAGTATCAGGCGAAGTACGGGACGAACTATCCGGACGACCCGGCGCTCGGCCCGCTCGCGGGCAAGCCGATCGACTACGTGCCGAACCTGCCGGTGACCTACTGGGGCTTCCGGGCCATGATCGGCTTCGGCGCGATCTCGGCCGGGATCGGCCTGCTCGCGCTGTGGCTGACGCGGCGAGGCCGGATCCCGGGCGGCCGGTGGTTCCCGCTGCTGGTGCTCGGCGGGATCGCGACGCCGTTCATCGGCAACAGCGCGGGCTGGATCTTCACCGAGATGGGCAGGCAGCCGTTCGTGGTCGCGCCCAACCCGACCGGGATCGACGGCGTGTGGATGTTCACCGCCCGCGCCGTGTCGCAGTTGTCCACAGGCGAGGTGTGGACATCCCTGATCGTGCTGACCGCCCTCTACGGCGTGCTCGGCGTGGTCGAGGTGTACCTCATGCGCAAGTACGTCCGCGGCGGCGTGGACGCCGTCATGCCCCCGAAACCCCAGCAGGACAGCGAATCCGATGAAGACAAAGACGACACTCTCGCCTTCGCCTACTGATCGGCCGCCCTTGACCACCCTCGAGGTATCCCCCACCCGCCTCGGGGGGCGACCCCGAACCCAGTGTATCGAGATGGTCACCCGGGAGGGTTACCCACAGCAGATCTGTGGACAACTCACCCGACTGTGGATAACTCGCCGCGACGACGTCCTCGAGGGCGTCCGGCGTCGGCGGGACGTGGTAACGCGTGCCCCGTGGTCGATGCGACCGCCGGTGGGGCCCGAGGAGAAGGAGCCGAGCCGATGACGCTCGAGACGATCTGGTTCTGCCTCGTCGCGGTCTTCTGGTTGGGGTACCTCTTCCTCGAAGGCTTTGACTTCGGCGTCGGCATGCTGCTGCCGATCCTCGGCCGCGACAACACCGAACGCCGCGTCATGGTCAACACGATCGGCCCGGTGTGGGACGGCAACGAGGTCTGGCTCATCGTCGCGGCCGGCGTCATGTTCGCCGCGTTTCCCGCCTGGTACGCGGGCCTGTTCGCGGCCGCCTACCTGCCGCTACTGGTCGTGCTGGTCGGGCTGATCGGCCGCGGCGTCGCGTTCGAGTACCGCGGGAAGGTCGACTCCGAACGCTGGCGGCGGACCTGGGACAGGGTCATCATGATCGGCTCGTGGATCCCGCCGCTCGGCGTCGGGCTGCTGCTGGCGACCACCACGCTCGGCCTGCCGCTCGACGCCGCGGGCAACAGGGTCGGCTCCGCGTTCGCCGCCATCCGGTGGGACACCGTGCTCGGCGCGCTCGCCGTCGTCGGGTTCTCACTGACCCACGGCGCCGCGTTCCTCGCCCTCAAGACCACCGGTGACCTGCGAGAACGCGCGCGCCTCCTGGCTTACCGGATCCTGCCGGTCGCGTTGCTGCCGATGGTGGCGTTCCTCATCATCGTGCAGTCGCGCACCGGGAAGGTGTGGACGCTGGTCACGCTGGTGATCGCCCTGCTCGCGGCCGTCGTCGCCTGGCTGCGGCTGCGTGCCGACCGTGACGGCCAGGCGTTCGCCGCGCTCGGTGTCGTGGTCGCCGCGGCCGTGATCACGATCTTCGGTGCGCTCTACCCGAACGTCCTGCCGTCGACCCTCGATCCGGCACACAGCCTCACGATCGCCGGTTCGGCGTCGAGCCACTACACGCTCGTGGTGATGAGCTGGGTGTCCCTGTTCGGTGCCCCCGCGGTGCTGATCTACCAGGGCTGGACGTACTGGGTGTTCCGCAAACGCATCGGCACCCAGCACATCCCCGCGGTGCACGCACCATGACGAAGCTTCCCGGCAGCGCGTCCCTTTCCGCCACGGTGTCCACAATGGACCCAGCGCGGCCGGGAAAGGGTCCGCTCGGCGCGTTTCGGGCTCTCGGGCCCGCGGCGCGCCGGGCGTTGACCCAGGTCGCGGCGCTTTCGCTGCTCAACGCCGCATTGCTGGTGACACAGGCCTTCCTGTTGGCCGACGTACTCGCGTCGGTCGTCTCCACAGGGGTCGGGGGCCGCACCGCCCAGCTGGCCGTCCTGCTCGCGGTGGTCGCGGGCCGGGCACTGGCAGGCTGGGCGGTGCGGGTGATCTCGGCCCGCGCGGCCGCCACCGCCAAGGAGGAGCTGCGGGCCAGGGCCGTCGACCACGTGCTGCGGCTGGGGCCGGAGTGGATCGCGCGGCGCGGGCACGGCGAGCTGACCGCGTTGACGACCCGGGGCCTCGACGCGCTCGACGCCTACTTCCGCGAGTACCTCCCGGCGCTGATGACGGCCGCGGTCGTCCCGCTCGGTGCCGGGGCCGCGGTGCTGTTCGCCGACTGGCCGTCCGCGGTGATCATCGCGCTGACCGTGCCGCTGCTGCCGATGTTCGCGATCCTCGTCGGCCGCTACACCGCCGACCGCGTCGCCGGGGCCACCGACGCGACGCATCGCATGTCCGGGCTGCTGCTGGAACTCGTCCGCGCGTTGCCGGTGCTGACCGCGTTCCGGCGCGCTCGCGCCCAGTCCGACGTCGTCCGGCGACTGTCGGAACGGCATCGTCGCGCGACGCTCAAGACTTTGAAGGTCGCCTTCTCCTCGGCGTTCGTCCTCGAACTCGCCGCGACGCTTTCGGTCGCGTTGATCGCCGTGGTGATCGGTGTCCGGCTCGTGGGTGGAAACCTGCCGCTCGCGATCGGCCTCGGCGTGCTGATCCTCGCGCCCGAGTGCTACCAGCCGATTCGTGCTGTCGGCGCGGCTTTTCACGCCAGCGAAGACGGCGTCGAGGCGGTGCGTCGCGTCACCGCGATCTTGGCCGAGCCTGTTCCCGCCGAGGGCACTGAGCGGCTTCCTCGCGGGGAGATGCGCGTGTCGGGACTGCGTGTCGCACGGCGAGGAGGCTTCGCGCCCGATGGCGAAAGCTTCGAGGTCTGGCCGGGCCAGATCACCTGGCTTCGTGCGCCGAGCGGCGGCGGCAAGACGACAACTTTGCTGACACTGCTGGGTTTTGTGCCGTCGCACGACGGGACGATCACCGTCGGCGGCGCCCGTCTCGCCGACGCCGATCTGACGCACTGGCGTCGCGATGTCGCCTGGGTGCCGCAGAATCCGGTGTTCGCGGGCGGCACCGTTCGGGAGGAACTCGCTCCGGCAGGCGAGGACGTCGATGCCGTGCTCGCACAACTCGGTTTGACCGGCCTCGCCGACCGGCCCGTGGACAAACTCTCGCTGGGGCAACGGCAGCGCGTCGCCGTCGGGCGGGCGCTGCTGCGGGTGCGCGCGGGCGCGTGGCTGATGCTGCTCGACGAACCCACCGCACACCTCGACGAGGTCAACGCCCGCCGCGTCATGGACGCCGTGGAGCTGGCCGTGGACAACGGCGCGGCGGCGATCATCGCCGCGCACGAGCGGTCCGCCGTCGTCGCGGTGGACCCCGAGCCGGTGGACCGGACCGAGGTGGCTGCCCTCGGTTCGGTCCACCGTCCCGTTTTTCAGCGGCTGTTCGCCGACCGTCGGCTCATCGGCGGCGGCGTGCTCGGAGCACTCGCGCTGCTCTGCGGGATCGCGCTGACCGCGACGTCCGGCTGGCTCATCGCCACGGCCTCCCTGCGGCCGCCGATCCTGACGCTGACGGTCGCGGTCGTCGGAGTGCGCGCGTTCGGTCTCGGCCGGGCCGTGCTTCGCTACGTCGAACGTCTCGTCACGCACGACGCCGCCTTCCGTGTCGCCGGACGTCTTCGGGTGCGGTTGTGGGAGTCGCTGACCCGGCTCGGACCCGCACGCGGTTTCCGTGCCGGGGAAGGACAACGCCGTCTGGTCGCCGATGTCGATACCGTGCGCGATCTGCTGCCCCGGGTCGTCTCGCCGCCGATCGTCGTCGCGCTGGTCGCGGCGGGGGCGATCGCCGTGCAGACGTGGCTGCTGCCGTCGGCCGGTGTCACGCTGGCCGTCGCCGTGCTCGTCAGTGCTTTCGCGCCGTTCTTGGCGCTGGGGGCGGAGCGACGGGCGACGTCGGCGCTGTCGGAGGGGCGCCGGGCGGTGGCCGCCAAGGTGCTGGTGCTGTTCGAATCGGCCGCCGAACTGCTCGCCTTCGGCACGGCACGACAACGCCGCGAGGACCTCGCCGCCACTGACGCGCGACTCGCCGCGGACGCACGCCGACAGGCTTTCGGCACGGGCGCGGCGGAAGCGCTGATCACACTGGCCTGCGGCGCGGCCATGGTCGTCAGCACCGGTCTGGCCGCGCAAGCCGTCGCGGCGGGCACCCTCGAGGCCGTGCTGGCGCCGGTGCTCGCCCTCGTCCCGCTGGCCGTCGCCGAAGTCCTCGCGCTGCTCCCGCCCGTGGCGCAGCACTGGGACACGCTGCGCCAGGCCAGGACCCGCGTCGCCGAGATCGACGAACTCGCGGCCACCGCCGGCGAACGCTCTGCCATGCGATCCGGGCAGCACGCCGGGCTGCACAGGGCAGACCTCGCGTGGCCAGGTGGCCAGCCCGTGCTGCGTGACGTCGACCTCGAACTCACTCCCGGCAGCTATGTCGCCGTCGTCGGCCCAAGCGGCGCGGGCAAGTCGACGCTTCTCGCGGCCCTGCTCGGCTTCCTCACGCCCAGCCGGGGTGAGGTGACTGTGCCGGGCAAGGTCGCCTGGGCACCGCAGGAACCGATGCTCGTGTCGACGACCGTCGCCGAGAACCTCCGCCTCGCCGATCCCGCCGCCACGGACGACGACATCAGGCGGGTGCTCGCGCAGGCCGAACTCGGCGACCTGGATCCCGCCACGATGCTCGACAGCGCCGGCGCCGGGCTCTCCGGCGGGCAGGCACAACGCGTCGCCCTCGCTCGGGCGCTGCTTGCCGCACCGGCGGCGGACCTGGTGCTGCTGGACGAACCGACCGCGCATCTCGACGAACCGACCGCCAGGGCCTTGCGCGCAACACTGCGCGCCGCGCTCGCGGGCCGGACCGTGGTGCACGTGACCCACAGCGCGGACGAAGCGGCCGAGGCCGACCTCGTGGTCGAAATCCGCGAGGGCCAGGTCACCACATGTCGACCTGCCGGAGCCGGGGCGGTCTAATGTCGGTACTGCTCATGGATCCGACGCTTGCCGCGCGGGCACTGTCCGCCGCCACCGAGATCACCAGCACCGCCCTGTCCGGCGACGATCCGGGTGCGGTGCTGGACACCGTCGTGGCCAGGGCCGCCGAACTCGCCGAGGCCGACCTCGGACTGGTCATGGTCAGCGCCGACGACGGCCAGGTCGTCGTCGAAGCGATGCACGACCACAGTGGTGCCGACGAGTCGCTCCGCGGCTTGACCCTGCCCGCCGACTCGGCCGCGGGGCAGGTCGCCCGTGGTGGCGAACCGGTGGTGACCGAGGACTTCACCGTCGACCCGCGCACCGCGCCGTACGTGCGGGAGGAACTGCGTGGCTTCGGCCCCTTCGCGGCCGCGCCGTTCGGCTCCGGTGGACGCGTGCTGGGCGCGCTCACCGTGTACCGGCGGCACGGGCGTGATCCGTTCTCCGCGGGCACGGTCGAGATGCTGGTTGCCTTCGCCGCACAGGCGGGCGTCGTGCTCGCGTTGGCCGAGGGAGCCAACGCGCGCCATCGCGTCACGCTCTACCAGGAGCGCGAGCGCATAGCCCGCGAACTGCACGACGTCATCGTGCAGCGGCTGTACGGCGCCGGGATGCAGCTCGACCGGGTCCGGCGCAATATGCGCAAACGGTTCGCCCAGGCCGACAGCGCACGGCTGTCCGACGCGATCGACCAGCTCGACCAGACCATCGAGGAGATCCGAGGCACCGTACGCGCGCTCCGGTCACCGGAGCCGAGGCACGACACCGGCGCACCGGCCGATCTGGCCGAATCCGCGCGCGGTGAAGTGCGCATCGCCGGCGAGCTGCTGGGATACCCGCCGACGCTCGAGCTTTCCGGTGAATTCGCCGACGTTCCCGCCGAGCGCGCCGATCACATCCGCGCCGCGCTGCGCGAGGCGCTGTCCAATGTGGTCAGACATTCCGGCGCCAGCGCGACCAGGGTGACCCTCACACGCGACGCGGAGGGCGTGAAACTCCGCGTACGTGACAACGGTTCCGGTGTTCCCCAGGGTGTTGCCACCCGTGGTCTGCGCCATCTTTCCGAACGTGCGGAAGCCGCGGGCGGGAAGTTCTTCATCAACTCCTCGCCGAGCCTCGGCACGCTCGTCGCCTTCGATCTGCCGGTGGACTAGGTCCGCTGCTCAGCCTTCTCGGGTCATCGAGTCACCTCCCTTCTGGACGGTGGTCACCACAGGGCGTCCACAACGGACGACGTGCCGACGATCGTACCGGAGAGTCGAACATACATTCGACTCTCTAACGAGTGAAAAACGCGCCGGGAAAGTGGCACTGCGTGATGGCGACTAGGCCGGACAAGGGAAGATTCGCGTCAGCCGTTCGTGGCAAGATCACCTCGTCCGATCGCCGACGCTGGAGACCGCATGCCGAAGCTCGCCCGCACCCTGACCACGGGATTCGCCGTCGCCGCCCTGACCGCCGCGAGCATCCCCGCGGCCACCGCCGAGGCGGACACCGCCGGGTGGCCCTGCCCGGAACTGCAGCTCGCGGATCGGTGGTACGGCGACAATGCCGCGAAGATCCAACGGGTGATCGACGAGCGTGGCCGATGCGGCGGACATCGCGAGCGCCCGGCGCCGCTGGCCGTGTTCGACTGGGACAACACGGTGATCAAGAACGACATCTCGGATCAGACGGTGTTCTGGATGATCCGGCACGACAAGGTGCTCCAGCCGCGTGAACGGGATTGGCGCACGACGAGCCGGTACATGACCGACGAGGGCGCGAAGGCGCTGAGCGCTGCCTGCGGCACCGAGACTCCGGCCGGAAAACCATTGCCCACCAGTACGAACGTCGCCTGCGCCGACGAGTTGCTCTCGGTGCGCAAGGACGGGAAGACCACCGCGGGCAAGGACGTCTTCGCCGACGCGGACCGGCGCAGGATGGAGGCCGCCTACGCCTGGGTCGCGCAGATCAACGCCGGATACCGGCCCGACGAGGTGCGGGCGATCGCGCGCCAGGCGCGGGACGAGGCGCTCCGGGCGCCGATCGGCGCGACGCAGCGGGTCGGTTCGACGACGCAGGTCGCGTGGGTCCGGTACTACCCGGAGATCAAGGACCTCATCGCGACGCTGAACCGCGCCGGGTTCGCCACCTGGGTGGTTTCGGCCTCGCCCAAGGAAACCGCGGACGTGTGGAGCTCCGGCGCCGGGATCCCGCCCAGCCGCACCATCGGGATCGGCTCGCTGACCACCCACGGCCGGATCAACGGTCACCTTGAAGGCTGCGGCGGCATTCCGGACGGCGCGGACGGGATCATCACCTACATCGACGGGAAACGCTGCTTCATCAACAAGAAGATCCTCGGAATCCAGGGCGCGGCGCAGCTCGACCAGGCGCCCGCCTCGATCCGGCAGGCCGTGGCGGGCGGCGACGCGACGACCGACGTGTCGATGCTGCGCGACGCGACCGGCGTCCGGATCGCGCTCAACCGCAACAAGGACGAGCTGATGTGCCGTGCCTACGACAACGCCGACGACCGGTGGGCGGTGAACCCGATGTTCATCCAGCCGCTCCCGGAACTGAAGCGGGCCTACCCTTGCTCCACCACGGCGTACGAAAACGCCGACGGCACCCGGGGTCCGGTGCTGCGCGACGACGGCAGCGTCATCCCGGACCAGCGCGACACCGTGCACGGCTGAGCGCAGGCACGGTCAATCCGTCCACAATGGAGCGTGACGGCTACTTGTCCCGCCGCGCGATCCACGCGGCGGCCTGCGTGCGGCGTTGCATGCCGAGCTTCGCCAGCACGGACGTGACGTAGTTCTTCACGGTCTTTTCGGCGAGGAAGAGGCGTTCCGCGATCTCGCGGTTCGAAAGCCCCTGGCCGATCAGCTCGAGGACGTCCCGTTCGCGTTCGGTGAGCGTGTCGAGGTCGTCCGTGGGCGGGTGCCGGAGCTTGTCGAGGACACGGGCGGTCGTGACCGGGTCCAGCAGCGACCGGCCCGCCGCGACCTCGCGCACGGCGTTGACCACGTCCTGGCCGCGGACCTGTTTCAGCAGGTACCCGGAGGCGCCGGCCATGATCGCGCCGACCATGGCCTCCTCGTCGTCGAAGGCGGTGAGCATCAGGCACTGGGGCGCGTTCGGCTTGGAACGGAGTTCACGGCAGAGCGTGATGCCGTCCCCGTCGCCGAGCCGGACGTCGACGACCGCCACGTCCGGCTCCACGTGCATCGCCACCGCGAGTGCTTCGTCGACACCGCCGGCCTCGGCGACGACCTCGATGTCGGGCTCGTCGCCGAGAAGATCACGCAGGCCGCGACGGACCAGTTCGTGATCGTCGACGAGCAGTACCTGAATGGGCATACCCCGAGGCTACGACATGTCCAGTTCGATCCGTTCCAGCGCGAGGCGGCGGTACTTGTTCTCATGGACACACCACGCGTCGAGCACGTCGACGTCCAGTTCCGGGGCGAGGACGAGCAGGGTCGACGTTTCGCCGTCCTCTTCGTGGTACTGCACGGGAACCGGCTGTCCCGCTTCGAGCTGCCAGCACACGCGCTGCTGATCCAGGCTGAGACGACCGCCATAGCGATCGCTGAACGCCTTGGCCAGCTGGCCGCGTTGCAGCGGCGGAGCCGAAAGCGGCGCGGCCAGCAGCCGGCTCGCGTGGCGGACCGGGTCCTCGGGCGGCGGCGCTGCGTAGGACCTGTCCGGCTCCGGGACAGCGGCGGCCAGTGCCGGTTGTGGTGCGGTGCCGGGGAGAATGATGCTGCCGTCGGCCTCGTGGTGAGTGGGTGCGTAGCCCGCGTCACGCAGGGCGGCCAGCGTGCCCGCGGCGTCCACTGTGGACGTGAGCACGGTGGGAGCGATCGCGCGCAGGCCCAGTTTTCCGAGTTTCCGATGCGCGGCGATCTCGGCGAGGGTGGCCGGGTCCTCGCCGACGACGACGCTCGCGACGTTCATCACGCGGGCCTCGCCGTGTCGCCTCGCGACGTCGTTGACGAGGTAGACCAGCGGCTGCGGGAGCTCGCCCTGCGCGATCGAGCGCAGCTCTTCCAGCAGTGTCTCGGCCGTCGCGCCCTGGTCGAACGCACGCCGGACGGTCGCCGGGCTGAAGCGCCAGCTGGTCGCGGTGCCCTGCGCCTCCCGGTCGGCGACGCGGTCGAGCAGGGCGGTGAGCCGGGTGTCGGGCGAGCCCGGCACGATCGCGGTCAGATCGGTGCCGAACAACGCGGTCGTGCGAGCGCGGGCCACCAGTTCCCCGACGGCGTCCCGCAGCGGCTGTTCGTCGGTTTCGAGGTGCTCGAGCGCTCGCCCGATCGTGGTCAGCGCACCCGAGGCGACGACGCCGAGCAACTCTCCTTCCGCCAAGGCCACCGGGAGGTTCTCCGCCAGCTCGGTTTCCTCCAGCATCGGCGCCCGCCAGGCGGCCATCCGGGCGAACGCGGCCTGATCGGTGACCGCGGTGCCGGGTTCGAGTTCGGCGAGCAACCGCACGGTCAGCTGGTGGTAGGCGGCCGCCGTGCCGAGGAGGTCGTGGTCGTACTCGGGCGAGGAGGGGGTCCACCATGCGGTGAGCAGCAGGAGCGCCAGTTCGGCCTGTCCCGGCCGGGCGATCTCGTCGTTCGGGCTCAGCCCCAGCGGCCGGGGCGGGGCCTTGCGGCCGCGGCCGGACGGCGCCGGGCCGGTTTCCACGGCGACCAGCAACTGCGTGTCGAGGAGCAGCTCCAGCGCCAGCTCGATCTCCGGGACGGACGCGCCGAAGTCCTTGGCGAGTTTCTTGATCAGCCGGGCACCGACGTTGCCGTCCTTGAGCAGGGGAAGCGGCTCCGCGGCGGCCGTGTCGAGGATCGCGGTGGCCCGGTCGAGCAGCCGCAGCGTGGCCGCCGACGCGAGCGCTTCGGCGTGTTCGGCGCCGACCGTGGTGGTGGGGAGTTCGGGCGGTTCCGGCGTGAACGGCAGGTGGTAGTCCGGGCCACGCAGCGCGAGCGAAATCTCGAGGGCCATGTAGCCCATGCCGTAGTAGGTGCTGAACAGCAGCGCACGCGCGAACGCCCAGGCCAATGGCGAGGCCTCGGACAGGGCTTCGACGTGCAGATTCTCCACGTCCGGGCCGTCCGCGGCCATCTCGACGAGCGCGGCCCGCGTCCCCGCGGGTGCGGTGGCGACCAGCTCCCGGACCTTGTCGCCGTCACGGTAGAACGCGACGAGGTTTTCCTGGAGTTCCCGTTTCGGCCCTTTCGACGGCAGGCCCAGCGTGTCGCTGAGCTGCCTGAGGTTCGGGATGCTCAACGCCGAGAGCATGTCCGCCATGGAGCGTCCGAGGCCGTACTGCTGGTAGGCGTCGGCGTGCAGCACCTCGGGAAGTGCCACACCCCCGTCCTCGCGCCATGCCAGCGCCCTGTCCTGCAGTTCGTCCACAATGGACTCGACGGTCGCCGTCTTCGTGCCGAGCCACCGGGCGATCTCGTCGATGGGCGCCGGGTCCTGGCCGAGCGCGAAACAGAGCTGGACCGCGTGCAGGGCCTGGACATACGGGGCGGGCAGCGGCTCGATGGCCTTCGACATCGACGTGTTCGACGACAGCCGCGCGGCCAGCACGTCGAGCCTGCGTGGCCACGGCGGCAGCAGCGTGTCCGCCCTGTGCTGCAGGACGGTCGCCAGTTGCTTCTCGTCCAGCCTCGCGAGCCAGCCGAGCAGCCCGTCGGTGCTGTTCTGATGCATTCCCCGAGGCTAGCCGGTCACCGCGACGGATCGGGCGAGGGCGTCGCCGGATCGGCGGTCTTCGGTGGTGGGAACCGGATCTCGTTGCGGTCGATCTTGGCGTTCGCGGCGGCGAGGAGGTCGACGCCGAGGCTGTTGGCGAGCTGGACCAGGTAGAGCGTGACGTCCGCGATCTCGTCGAGGACGTTGGCTTCCAGCTCCGGATCCGAGCGCCAGGCCGCCGCCTCCTCGGGCGTGAGCCACTGGAAGAGCGAGATCAGTTCGCCCACCTCGCCGGACAGCGCCATGGTCAGGTTCTTCGGGGTGTGGAAGGGCTCCCAGGCGCGTGCCGCGGCGAACTCGCGCAGGCGCTGGGTAAGGTCGTCGAGGGTCACCGGACCTGCTTATCACCCGGTGCGCGTTCCTCGTGAACCGGTCACCCGGAGTATTCGTATTACTCCAAGAAGAGTACGCGGTTGGCGCACGACCTCGAGTGATCAGGTAAGGCAGACTGATGCGCGTGAACTCCCCGGCGGATCTGCGCGTTTACCTGCGCACTTTGGACGTGGAGACGCTGGTCGAGCTGCTCTGCGGCCAGGCCGCCCGTGACCCTGAGTTACGTCAGTCACTCGAACTGCGGGCCACCACTCAGGGTAAGGACGTCGCCGAGGCGCACCGGCTGCTCGACACCGCGGTCGGCGGTGGCAACGTCGACTACGGCGCCAAGATCGGCGCGGTGCTCGACACCCTGCAGCGTCTTCTCGACGCCGGGAGCAGTGCCGATCTCGCTCCGCTGGCCCGGCGCACGGTGGACGACATCAGCGAGACCGTGGAACAGTCGGGCGATCATTCCGGTGAGCTGGCCGACCGGCTCGAGCGTGCGGTCGACCTGTACGCGCGGGCGTGTGCCGCCCGGCCACCGGATCCCGAGCGGCTCGCCGAATGGATTCTCGAGGTCGAGTTCGATGGGCCCGGCTGGCCGGCGATCGAGCTCGCCGACTTCGCGTCCGCGTTGGGGGAGAAGGGACTTCGCCACATAAAGTCCACTGTGGACGCTGTGCTGGCCGAGGGTGGCACCGGACCGCGCCGGGAGATCGCCGAGCGGTTGCAGGAGGAACTCGCCGAGGTGCTCGGCGACGTCGACGGGCTGGTCGCGCTGTTGTCCGCGAAGCCGCCACGGGTCGAGGTCAGCCTCAAGATCGTGCGGGTGCTGCGGGCGGCGGGCAGGCACAGCGAGGCGATAGCGCACGCCGCCCGCGCGCTCACCCTCGACAAGACCGAACCGGAACCCGAGCCGGAGGACGAGACGGTTTCCTTGCGCCGCAAGGAGTTCGACGCCGAACCGAACCGGCACACCTACGCCGCGCTGCAGGCCGCCGCGGTGGCGGCCGGGCGCTGGTCGGTGCATCACCGGGCCGCGATGTCCCGGCTTCGCGAGGCTGCCCGCGAAGGGCAGCAGGGGGCGGACGAACTCACACACGTCCTGCTCGCCGAGGACCGCTTCGACGACGCTTGGCGTGCCTGCGTCCGTTTCGGCGCCTCGCTCGAAGTCCGTGCCGAACTGGCCGAACTGCGTGCGGACGAGCATCCGGCGGACGCGATCCCGGTGTACCGCGGCCGGATCGAAGACCTGATCGAGCGCAAGGACCCGCAGTCCTATCGCGAGGCGGCCCGGCAACTGCGGAAGCTGCGTACGTTGCATCGGCGCGCGGGCAGCACCGACGAGTTCACGGAGTATCTCGGCGGGCTCGTGGAAACGCATCGGCGTAAGACGCGGTTGATCGCGGAGGTCAGGGCCGCGCGCATCGCCCTGCCGAAACCGCGCGCGCCGCAGCCCGTGACGAGCTGAAACGCCCGCCGAACGGCGCCCGGGAGCGGCGCCCGTGCGGGGCGGTGCAAACATGTGCGCCATGAGCCCGGTGAGTCGTGCCCGCAAGATTGCTTCTCAGCCCACAGCGCCCAGCGTGAACGGGGTGTTCAAGGACGTCCTCCGGGACTTCTCGGCGCTCGGCGCCGACCCCGGCGCGTTCGACGTCGAACTGCTCACGTCGGAGGTACTCGGCCAGTGGTGGGACCTGCCGCTGGAGGAGGACCAGGAACCGCTCGGGCTCGAGCTGATCGCGTTCGCCCAGCGCAAGATCACCCCGGGCGCGGCCGCGCTGCTGGCGGCGTTGCGGGTCGTGGCGGAGACGCAGGAGGAGCGGGACGCGGCGGCCGAGGCGCTCGCGGTCGTGCTGGGACGGGGTATCCCGGAGCCGGAGTGGGCGGCCTCGGTGGGTGAGGTGAAGGTCGGCGAATGCTGGCGCACCGGTGACGTCTACGGCGACGAATCGTCGCTGCTGTGCGTGTTCTCGCACGGGGAGCGGGCGCACGGCCTGCTGGCGCTGCTCGATTTCACCGACGGCGGCCGGGTCCGCGATCTCGTGGTCATCGACGAACCCCAGGAAGTACTGGCGGAGATGCGCGAGCAGGCCGCGGCGGAGCCCGAGCTCGTCGTGCTTTCCCAGGTCGAACCCGCTGAGGCGCACCGGCTGCTCGTGGACGGCCTCGCCGCGACCGACGTGCTCGAGGAACCGGACGTCAGCGAGGACTACGCCCGGTTCCACGCCATCGCACTGACCTGGTGCCGGGCGCTGCCGGATCCCGCGCCGTCGCCGGACACGGCCGAGTGGGACGAAGCGACGCGCGACGCCGTCGTCGAGGATTTCGTCACGCAGAGCGGGATCGACGACACCGGCGCCGCGCGGGTGCTGGCCCGGCTGCTGGTCGACCACGGCTGCGAGACCGAGCCGTCGGCGCCGTTGCGTGTCGGCCCGGAGAAGATCGCGAGGTTCCTGGAAGCCTTGCTGGACGGCGAATTCGACCTCGACGGGGAACACCAGGAGGCGGTCGCGCCGGTGCTGCTGGCGTGGACGGCCTGGGCCGCCGGGCGGGCCGGACTCGGTGAGTCCGCGGTGGCGGCGCTGGTCGACGCCGTGACGGAATACCTCGACGAGTACGCGACCGACGACTCGGCGCTCGACGCCTACCTGGACGGTTCCGAGGAGCTGGAGGATCCGACCGAGCTGGCCGAGGCGCTCGATCGCCGGATGTTCGCGATTCCCTCGCTGTCGACAGTGATCGGCGACGAAGAGGTCGACCTGGAGCCCACCGATCCGGAGCAGCGGCGGCTGCTGGTGATCGGGGAACACCCCGAATACCACGAATCGCTGGCGTCGGACACGTTCGACGGCGCACCCCGGATGCATCTCGAGCTCAAGACCGCGCTCGTCGACCAGCTGTGGGACAACGAGCCGCCCGAGGCCTGGGAGGCGGCGAGCAGGCTGCGGGAGAACGGCCTCGAACGCGACGAGATCCTCGACCAGCTGGTGGGTGTGCTGGAGGGGCAACTGCGGGAGACCGGGCCGGACCGGCTGGACTACGACGTCGACGGCTACCGCAAAGCACTCGATCAGGTGAAGTAGCCCACGCGCCCGCAAGGCGCTGACCAGGGCTTTTCAGGGAAAAGGGCCGGACTCCGGGAACGCGGAGCCCGGCCCTTCCTTGTCTCTTCTCCCCATTCTGTCTAGTCTGTCTAGATGAAGGATGAGACGTGGCAGGTTCAGGACGCGAAACAACGGCTGAGTGAACTGTTGCGCAGGGCTGAGGAGGGTCCTCAGTTCGTCACCAGGCATGGGGAGGAGGTGGCCGTGGTGATCGATATCAAGTACTTCCGTGAACTCACCGGAACCGAAGGCGGCGTGGACTTCAAGGTCGCACTGGCGCCTCACCACACGGAGGCGGGGGAGGCACTGGCGGACGTGTTGGAAGAGGTGGCGGCGGAACGGGCGGAAGAACTGCCCCGAGAGGTGTCGCTGGGGGTGGGTGAGTGAGCTTTCTCCTCGACACGAACATCGTGTCCGAGGCCCGGCGCCGGACGTGGAACCCGGGGTTCGCCCGGTGGTGGGGAAGTGTGTCGTCGAGCGGGCTCTACCTGAGCGTGCTGACGATCGGCGAGATCGAGAGGGGGATTCACAAGCTGCGGCAACGAGAGGGCGCGGACCGGGAGCGGGCCGACGCGCTGAGCACGTGGCTGGACGGGCTCGGCAGGCAGTTCGCCGATCGGATCCTCTCCGTCACGGCGGAGATCGCGACCGAGTGGGGGCGCCAGTCCGCGCCGCGCCGCGTCCCGGCGATCGACGGGCTGCTCGCGGCGACCGCCCGGGTCCACGGGCTGACACTGGTGACGCGCAATGTGGCGGACGTGGCGGGAACCGGGGTGCGGGTGCTCAACCCGTTCAGCTGACGGAACCCTGGGCAGGGCGTGGGACGGCAGGCGGGTTCGTTCCCGGCTTCGGCCGGGCTTCGGATGCCGTGCTGGTAGATGTGCTCGGTGAGTGGTTCGGATCGGCGGTGCGCGTCGGCGGCAAGGTCGGCGGCTGGGCCAGCGGTCAGGCCAGCGGAGCCGCGCTGGTGCCGGTGCCCTCGCTGACGTCGGACGTCTTCCGGTGCCGGTCGCGGAGCGCGTCGTCGACATCGACGACGAAGGCGCCGGCCGCCATGGCGACCAGCAGGGTCAAGCCCAGAACCGCGCCGACCCAGGTCACGATGATCGAGAACATCGTCGGCCTCCCTCCCAGCTCAGGGTGGTTTTCTGCTCCCTCTCAGAGTCGCTGCATCGCCGACGAGCCGGTATCGGCCAACCGGTTACAGGTCAGGGTGGCTTCCTCGGCCGATCGGCCGAGGAAAACGCCGGAACGCGCGGAATGGACGACGGATGGTGCCCGGGTGTTCGCCCACAGTGCGAACATTCGTGCGACCGGGTGAACCAGCCCGGTCACCGGGGTAACCGGGGCTGTCGCGCCCGGGCGACCGGGACAGCGGCTTTACGACCTCGCCGTCCGGGAGCTCCGGCCCGGCGGTTCAGAGCTTGCAGGTTCAGAGCTTGCGGAGGCGGACGCGGTTGATGGTGTGGTCGGCGTCCTTGCGGAGGACCAGGGTCGCGCGGGGCCGGGTGGGCTTGATGTTCTCCATCAGGTTGGGCTCGTTGATGGTGCGCCAGAGGTGGCGGGCTTCGGCGCGGGCCTCGTCGTCGGGAAGGCCGGCGAAGTGGTGGAAGTGCGAGGCCGGGTCGGCGAACGCGGTGTGGCGCAGTTTGAGGAACCGTTCGACGTACCAGTGCTCGATGTCGCCGGTGTGCGCGTCGACGTAGATCGAGAAGTCGAAGAGGTCGGAGACGGTGAGCCGGGGGCCGGGCTGCAGGACGTTCAGGCCTTCGAGGATGAGGATGTCCGGCCGCTGCACGACCTGCTCGCGGTTGGGCAGGATGTCGTAGGCGAGGTGGGAGTACACCGGGGCACTGACCCGTTCGGCGCCGGACTTGACCTCGGTGACGAAGCGCAGCAGGGCACGCCGGTCGTAGCTTTCCGGGAAACCCTTGCGGTGCATGATCCCGCGGCGCATGAGCTCGGCGCGGGGGTAGAGGAAGCCGTCGGTGGTGACGAGGTCGACGCGGGGGTGATCCGGCCAGCGGGCGAGCAGGGTGCGCAGGATCCGGGCCGTGGTGGACTTGCCGACGGCGACGCTTCCGGCGATCCCGATCACGTAGGGGACCTTGGTGCCGCGGCAGTCTTCGCCGAGGAACGTCGTGGTGGCCTCGTACAGCCGCTGCCGGGCGGCGACCTGGAGGTTGATCAGCCGGGAAAGCGGCAGATACACCTCGGCGACCTCGGCGAGGTCGACCTGCTCGCCGAGACCGCGCAGTTTGACGAGTTCGTCGGCGGTCAAAGGCAACGGGGTCGAGCTCCGCAGCTCGCGCCACTGTTCCCGGTGAAGCTCCACGTAGGGGCTGAGCTCGCGGACCCGTGACATGCACACTCCTCGGCCGTCGCCTGCGCTGGCGCCGAATTAACGCGCTACCAACGGTAGGGCTTACCGCGCGTGAACGCGCTGTGATGTGGTGCACGCCCCAGGGGAGCGGAAGGGTGGTCAGCGTGCCGAGGGAATACGCCGGGTGCCGAAAACCTCTTCCCAGGCCGCCGCGACCTGCCGTGCGCAGGTGGCCGGCTCGACGCCGCCGACGCCGGTGCCGAGGCCGGGCATCGCGATCGTGTCCACGAGATCACACAGCCTGCCCCGGTCGACCCGGCCGTCCCGCCACTGCTGGAACACCGCTCGCGCGGCGAGGTAGGGGTGCACGGTGTCGGCGGGGAGGTGTTCGCCGGGTTCCCGCATCGTCGGCGCGCTGATGAGCCACGCCGGGGCGGCTTCCCCGGTGGGGACGACGACGGCCTCCCCGATCGGCAGTTCCCCGCCGTGGAAGGCCAGCACCGCGCTGCGGACGCTCTGCTCGACGCCGGGGAACGCCCTGGCGTAGACGGCGTCGATCCCGCCGCGCATCCAGCCGTACGAGTTCGCGGGGCTGACCACGGCTTGGGCGAGAACGTCGAGTACCGACCCGCGGTGTACCCGGACGGTGCCGTCGACGGCTTCCGCGGCGGCGGTCCAGGCGGTGGCGAGGGGTTCATCGACGGCGCACAGCACCAGCTCCGGGGTGCGTGAGGCAACCGGAGGACCGATGCCCTCGCGGCCGGTGTGTGTGCCTGAGTCGGCGGTCACCCGCCTAGCATGGCAAAAAATGCCACCCGGCGTAACCGGTTTGCATACCGGCTGTCCGAGTGAAAGTGGCCACTACGGTGGCCGGCGGGCAACATCGCGGTGACGGGTCGTCGTGGCAGCGCTTACCGGACACCCACGCCGAGCGGCTGCGCGCGGGTAAGTTCTTCGCGCCTCAGACGCGAAGCCCTTTCGCCGACTGCGTAGCCTGGCGGCGTGGCAAGGATCGCGTATTTCGGCCCACAGGGCACGTTCACCGAACAGGCCGCGCGGGTGCTCGCCGCCGGCGAAGAACTCGTTCCGGCGGAGACCATCCGGCTGGCGCTCACCGCGGTCCGCGAGGGCGACGCCGACGCCGCCTGCGTCCCGGTCGAGAACTCGGTGGAGGGCGCGGTCACCGCGACCCTCGACGGCCTGAGCGACGCCGACCCGCTGGTCGCCGTCGCCGAGGCGATTCTCCCCGTGCATTTCAGCGTGCTGAAACGGCCGGGCACCACGGAGATCCGGACCGTGGCCAGCCATCCGCACGCGCTCGCGCAGGTCAGGGACTGGCTGGAGGTGAACCTGCCCGGCGCGAAGCCGGTCGCGTCCTCGTCGACGGCGGCCGCAGCGGTCGGCGTGCACGCGGGTGACTTCGACGCCGCTGTGACCGCCCCGGTCGCCGTCGAGCACTACCCGCTCGAAGTCCTCGCCACCGGTGTCGCCGACGTCGCGGACGCCCGGACCCGGTTCCTGCTGGTCCGCAAGCCGGGCGAACTGCCGCCGCCGACCGGCTCCGACCGCACCTCGATCGTCGCCGCGGCGGTGAACCGGACCGGCACCCTCGCCGAGCTGCTCACCGAGCTGGCCACGCGGGGGATCAACCTCACCCGGCTCGACGCCCGCCCCACCCGCAACAACTTCGGCGAGTACCGGTTCTTCATCGACTTCGAGGGGCACATCGCCGAACCGCGGATCATCGACGCGCTCGCCGCGCTGCGCCGCCGCTGCCAGCTGCGCTTCCTCGGTTCGCACCCGCGCGCCGACGGCATCCGGTCGACGATCGAGCCCGGCGCCGACAACGACAGCTTCGTCGAAGCGACGGCGTGGGTCGACGCCGTCCTGAAGGGAGATCTCGCGTGAAGCTGCTGCTCGTCCGTCACGGTCAGACCGAGGGCAACGTGCGGGGTGCGCTCGACACGGCGTTGCCCGGTCCGCCGCTCACCGACCTCGGTGCGGAACAGGCGCGAAACCTCATCACCCGCCTGGACGGCGAGCCGATCGTCGCGATCTACGCGTCGCAAGCCGTCCGCGCGCAGCAGACGGCCGCGCCGCTCGCTGGCGCGCTCGGTCTCGACGTCCAGGTCATCGACGGCGTCAAGGAGATCGACGCCGGGGACCTGGAGAACCGCAACGACCAGGAGTCGATCAGCATCTACCTGAAGACCGTCAGCCAGTGGCTCCAGGGCGACCTGGCCGTCGCGATTCCCGGCGGGGAAACCGGCGAACAGGTCCGCGCCCGGTTCCTCGGCGCGGTCGCGGCGTTGCGGTCGGCACACGAGCGGACCGATCCGGACGGCACCGTCGTCCTGGTCAGCCACGGTGGCGCGATCCGGGTCTGCGCCGAATGGCTTGCCTCGAACGTCCGGCCCGACATCGCGAACAGCGCGCTCATCCCCAACACGGGCGTCGTCGAGCTCGAAGCCGTGCCGGACGGCTGGCATTGCCGGACGTGGGTGGACACCGTCATCTGAACGCCGCGGTGGGCCACGGCTCCTGCCGGTAAGCGCTGTCCCAGAACAGCCATTCGTACTCACACGCGCGGGTGAACGCGGCGAGCATGCGGGCGCGAGTCGCTTCGTCGGCCGAGGCCGCCGCGCGATCCACCGCGTCACGGCAGGTGCGCACCGCCGCCTCGAAATCCTCGTCGGCGTAGGTGTCGATCCACGCGCGATACGGGTTGTCCGCCCCGTCCGGCAGGCGCCGCAGGATGTCCGAGCCGACGTACTGGTAGATCCAGAAACACGGCAGCAACGCCGCCAGCAGCTCCGGGTAGCCGTCCGACTGGGCCGTGGCCAGCAGGAACGACGTGTAGGCGAGGCAGGTCGGCGAGGTTTCGATCGCCGCGAGATCGGCTTCGCCGAGGCCGAACCGCTCGAAGTACCCCTCGTGCAGCGCACGCTCGACGACCACGGCCTCCCGTGCGGCGCCCGCGAAGAACGCGACGTCGTCCGGTTCCGGTGCGCGCGCCGCCGCGACGGCCAGCGCGCGGCCGAACCCGATCAGGTAACGCGCGTCCTGCGCGAGATAGAACTGGAAGCGGTCCTTGGCCAGCGTGCCCGCGGCCAGCTCCTCGTTGAACGGGTGAGCCAGGATCGCTTGTTGTAAGTTCGCCGTGTGCTGCCACGCTTGGTCAGAAAATCCCGTCACGTTTACCCCTGTCCCCGGGTGGAAAGTAACCATGGGCGCAACCCCGCGCCGAGGCCGCACGTCTTCACAACAGAAGTCACCCAGCACAGGGGAGGCGATTGACCATGGTACGCAGCAAGATCACCCGGGTCGGCGCGATCACCACCGGCGTGGCAGGCGTTCTCCTGCTTCTCTCCGCCTGCGGCCAGGGGGCGGCACCGGCGTCGAACACCTCCAGCGCGCCCAGTTCCCCGTCGTCTTCGACCTCGACGGCGCCGACGGCTTCCTCCAGTTCGAGCCCCCAGACGTCCCAGCCGTCCTCCAGCCCGGCGCAGCCGGTGGCCGAGGGGCACTGCAAGGCGAGCGACGTGAAGGTGTCGCTCGGCCAGGGTGACGCCGCCGCGGGCACGGCCTATCGCCCGCTGGTGATCACCAACACCAGCGGCCGGCAGTGCACCATCCAGGGCTTCCCCGGTGTGTCCTACGTGGCGGGCGCCGACGGCCACCAGGTCGGCCCGGCCGCCGCCCGTGACGGCGGCGCCGGCGGCCTGGTCACGCTGGCCAAGGGGCAGAGCGCGACCGCCGACGTCGGGTTCGTCCAGGTCCGCAACTACGACGAAGCCGTCTGCAAGCCCACCGAGGTCACCGGCGTGCGGGTGTACCTGCCAGGGGAGACCGCCTCGAACTTCGTGCCGTCACCGGGCACCGGCTGCACCGGGGAGAAGATCCCCGGCAACCAGCTGACCGTGAAGGCGGTCCACAAGGGCTGACGTCAGAGCCGGGCGCACAGCTGCTCGGCCTGCACGAGGTGGCGCTGCCCGGAGAGGTCGTTGAAGTGCAAGCTGAACACCATCCGGCTGACGCCGTCGATGTGGTCGGCGAGCGACTGGTACGCCGGGTCGACTTCGGCGGCGGCCGCCGACAGCTCCCGCGCGGCGGTCATCCGGTGCAGCTGCCCGGCGGACAGCGCCGTCGGGCTCCGGCCGCTGCCGGACCGGGTGGTGTCGGGAATCGAACCGACGCGGTCGAGCGCGCCACACGCCGCCCGTGCGTCCTCCAGTGCTCCGGCGTGCACTCCCGACAACGCCCAGAGCAGGCCGAAGACGCCGCCGCCCAGTGCGAATCCGGCCAGCGCGGCCAGCACCAGCGGACGGCGTGACGGGGTGTTCCCGGCCTGGGGACCAGGAGGCTGTCCGTCCATCGTGCGCATCGCCTACCTCCCACCGGCCGGGGTGATGCGCTATTCCAGCACCGAACGCGCGCGTTTTCACTGGTCCGAGTGGACCGCGCGGCCAGCTGAGGCCGATTCGTCATCCAGCGAGAACCGGCGCAACGCCAGGAAGGCGAGAACCGCGACGCCCAGGAGCCCGACGCCGGACACCACGAAGGTCTTCGACGCCGAGCCCAGCGCCTCGGTGAGGACACCGCCGAGCAGCGCGCCGAGCGGGATCGTCCCCCAGACGACCGTGCGCCACACCCCCAGCACCCGGCCGAGCAGCGCGCCGGGCACCAGCGTGTGCCGTGCGGTCGCGAAGACGACGTTGACGATCACGATCGCGGCCGCGAACAGGCCGAACAGCAGCGCGCCCGCGACCGGCTGCCGGATCAGGCCCATCCCGCCGAACCCGAGCGCGCAGCAGCCGATCCCGATGACCAGTACCGCCCGGCGTCCCGCGGCCTGCACCATCCGGGGCGCGGCGGCCGCGCCGAGCAGGCCGCCGATCCCGCCGATGAACGCGAAGAGCCCGTACGTCGCCTCGTTCAGGTGCAGGTCGTCGAGCGCGTAGAGCACCAGCTGCGCCTGAGCCAGCTCGCTCACCAGGCTCAGCAGCCCGGCAATGGCGACCATCCGCAGCAACAGCGGATGGCCCTTCAGCCAGCGCAGCCCTTCCAGCAGTTCGGTGTGCAGCCGGGTCGGCGGTGCCCCCGCGTCCCTGACGGCCGTGGGTTTCGGCCGGAAGCTGCCGGACAGCCCGATCAGCAGCGCGGCGCCGACGGCGAAGCCCGCCGAGGTCAGCAGGAACGGGAACAGCGCGAACAGGGCGAACGTGGCACTGCCGACCGGTCCGCCGAGGAAGGTCTGGCCGACGATCTCGCACGCCTGGAGCTTGCTGTTCGCGCTCTCCAGCGACCGCTCGTCCACCACCGATGGGATCAGCGCGTTGGCGGCGCTCTCCGCGACCGTTTCCGCGGTCCCGATCAGCAGCGCCGCGGCGTAGACCAGCCAGATCGACATGCCGCCGGCGGCGATCAGGATCGTCAGCGCCCCGATCACGGCGGCCCGCCCGATGTTCGCGAAGATCATCGCGCGACGGCGGTCGATGCGGTCCACCAGCGTGCCCGCGATCAGGCCGAACAGCAGCCACGGCAGGAACTGGGTGGCCGACAGCCCGGCGATCAGGACCGGATCGTGCGTGAGCGTCGTCGCGAGCAGCGGGAAGGCGACCTTCGCGATGCCGTCGGCCAGGTTCCCCACGCCCGTCGACGACAGCAGCCACCAGAGTCTGCGATTGCCCGCGCTGCCCTGTTCCTCATTCACCGTGCCTCCCCCGCACCGTTCGCGGCCGCCCCCCGACCACGCGTGACAGTGTGCCAGAGGGGTCGCCCGTTGTGGTGGGGTTGTCACGAAGGGTGAGGAAACCGGAACTGTTGTGCGGTACACGGTGAAATGCCCGCCGGTAACCGTTTCCAACCGTGGATTCGGTACCGGCAGCGGTCAACCCCAGCCCAGCTCGTGCAGCCGCGCGTCGTCGATCCCGAAGTGGTGGCCGAGTTCGTGCATCACCGTGACCAGCACTTCCTCGACGACGTGCTCCTCGCTTTCGCACATTTCGAGGATCGGCCGCCGGTAGATCGAGATCCGGTCCGGCAGCACCCCGCCGTAGTCCGACGTCCGCTCGGTGAGCGCCACGCCGTGGTACAGCCCGAGGATCGAGGGTTCCTCCTCGTTGAACTCCTCGACCAGCACGACGACGTTGTCCATCGCCTCGGCGAACTCGGGCGGGACCTCGTCCAGCGCCTCGGACACCAGCTCTTCGAACCGGTGTCGCGTCATCTCGACCGGCATCGCGACCTACTGGCCCGGCTTCGGCGCGGTGCTGCTCGGGCCGTGTCCGGCGGAGGGACCTTCGCCACCCATCGGCGGGCCGTCACCATTGCCCCGCGGCGCGTCGCCCTGCGGGCCACCCTTCACGCTCCCGGTCACCGCCTGCAAGCCGGTGTTGTCCGGCAGCTTCGCCGCGATCTTGCAGTTCACCTTGGTCGATCCGGCGTCCCAGCTCTCCTGCTCGCGCAGGTCCCAGCCGAGGCTGAGCTTCTTCGCGGCCAGGTCGGCGCCGTCGGTGTAGGTGGCCGCGGCCTTGACGCATTCGGTGTCCAGCCAGGTCTTCTGCTTGTCCTGCGACGGGTAGCCGTCGGTGAACTTCGTCTTCAGGTCCAGCTTCGCGATGATCTCGTACGAGTGCGGCTGGGCGCAGTCGATCGGGTCGCCGACACCCTTGCCGAGCAGTGCGAGGCAGGTGCCCGGCTCCCATACGGCCGACTGGTCCTGGTCCTTCGCCGGCCCGGAGGTGGGCTGCAGCTTGCCGCCGGGGCCCGCCCACTGCAGGCCGCAGCGCAACTGGCGGTCACCGTCGCTCCACTGCGCGGCCGTCGGCCGCAGCAGGTTCGTGGTCAGCTTTCCGTAGGGATCGAGCGGATGCCCGAGGTACGGCCGGACGTCGGTGGTGCACCGCGTCTGCGCGATCTGCTGCCACTGCTCCAGCGCCGGTGCCGGTGCGCCGGGCGGGAACTGGGCGCCGACGTCGACGACGCTGGTCACCTCGAACAGGTGCGGCTGGGCGCAGTCGACCTTGTGCGCGTCGGTGGCGTCGGGATTGTCCCAGGTCAGGCAGCTGCCGGGAGGCGAGCTGAACGCCTCCTTCGCGGCCGCGTTGAGCTTCCCCGCACCGCCGCCGATGCCGCCGCCGGCACCTTCGCCCCAGGAAAACGTCACGCTGAGGCCGAGCGCGATGAGGGCGCCGACGAACGCCCCGGCCATCACCACTCGGGTGCGCAGGGCTTTCGCGGCGGGAGGGAACCGTTCGGCGTCGGAAGACATCAACCACCATGATGCCTGCGCCGCGCGCACATTGCGCGCGGCGGGTGGTTAGTGTGGGTAGAAGGCGATGGCCGGTGATTACGGAGCGCGCATGACGCAGGACAGCAACTCGGGGGAGCAGTCAGCTCCGGAGCCGACACAGCGCGGCTCGATGCGGTTTCAGGACGAGAGCACCAAACCCAAGGAACCCTCGCTGGCCGAGCAACGAGCTCGGCGGCAGGCGATCGCCGATCAGGAACGCGAGGCGGCCGAAGCCGCCGAACTGGCGCGGATCGCCGACCAGAAGGCGGCGACCAAGCGCAAGATCCTGATCGGCAGCGGGGTCACGGTGGGCCTCGCCGGGCTCGTCGCGACCTTCTACACCGTCGCGCACACCACGAACATGACCGCGGTCTGCACCGACAAGAACGGCGTGGTCTCGGACGACAGGTACTGCGACGAGAACTACGTCACGGCGAACCACGGCTATCACAGCGGCGGGTTCGTCTTCATCCCGATCCCGGGCGGTGGTGGCTACAACAGCTACCGGTACAACTACGGCGGCAGCGGGGCGATCGGGCAGCCCGTCGCCGGCGGCAGCTACAACGCTCCCTCCTCGCGCACGAACGTCACGACCAAGTCGGGTACGTCGGTACAGCGTGGCGGGTTCGGCATCAGCGGCAAGAGCAGCGGGACCGCGGGCACGGGCGGCACCGGGAAGAGCGGGGGCTCGTAGGTGTACCGGGATTCGGCCGCGCCGCGGCGCGACTGGCAGCGGATCGTCGAAGAACAGGGCCTCGTCTACGGCACCCCCGCGCGCGACGGCTCTGGCAAGGAACGGCCGTACTGGGACGAGTCCGTCCACTACGTCTTCGACATGGACGAGATCCTCTCCATCGAGGCCGACGTCGAGCTGCTGCACTCGATGTGCCTCGAGGCCGTCGACAACGTCGTGACGACCGAGGGCTACCAGCGCTTCGGCATCCCGGAGTGGGTGTGGCCGCACATCGCCGAGTCGTGGAAGCGGCAGGATCCGCACGTCTACGGCCGGTTCGACCTGCGCTACGACGGGAAGAGCCCGGCGAAGCTGCTGGAGTACAACGCGGATACGCCGACGACGCTGCTGGAGGCGTCGATCCTCCAGTGGCACTGGAAGACCGACGTCTTCCCGGACGACGACCAGTGGAACTCGCTGCACGAGAAGCTGGTCGAGCGCTGGAGCCTGCTGAAGGACAAGCTGCCCTCGAACGAACTGCACTTCACCTGGTCCAGTGCCGATCCCTCCGGCGAGGACCATGTCACCACCGCGTACCTGCAGGAGACCGCGGCCGAGGCGGGACTGGACACGGTCGGCCTCGCGATCGAGGAGATCGGCTGGGATCCGGTGCTCAAGCGCTTCGTCGATCTCGAAGAGGCGCAGATGGCCACCGTGGTGAAGCTGTATCCCTGGGAGTGGGTGGTCGACGAGGAGTTCGGCCGCTACGCCGTCGAGACGATGCCGCGCACGCTGTGGGTCGAGCCGCTGTGGAAGATGCTGCTGTCGAACAAGGCGCTGCTCGCGGTGCTGTGGGAGAACTACCCCGGTCACCCGAACCTGCTGCCCGCGTTCACCGACGACCCCGGCCTGCTCACCGAGTACGTGCGCAAGCCGAAGCTCGGCCGTGAAGGCGCGAACGTGCAGATCGTCGCGACCGGGTACGAGACCCAGACCGACGGCGTCTACGGTGCCGAGGGCTACGTCTACCAGGCGTTCGATCCGCTGCCCGAGTTCCAGGGTTACCGGCCCGCGCTCGGGGCGTGGATCGTCGGCGACAGCGCCGCCGGGCTGGGGATCCGCGAGACCGGCGGTCTGGTGACCGACGACGGCGCGGCGTTCGTCCCGCATCGCATTCCCGACGCGGGGGACTGAGCGCGGCCGATGCCGGTGGGGCCCGATTCGTGCGCAATCCGGGCGAACGGCACAATCTGGGCCGAGAGCCCGGAGCACCCACCGGCATCGACACCTGGGAGACCCCGTGACCACCATCGTTGCGCTGCCCGAGACCTTCGGCACCGACCTCGTGCGGGGCATCGGCGCCATCCTGCTCTACGGCGTGATCGGCCTGCTGCTCATGTTCGCCGGGTTCTACGCGATCGACTGGACCACTCCCGGCAAGCTGTCGAAGCTGGTCCAGCAGGGCAAGCCGAACGCGGTCATCGTCACCGCGTCGGGGCTGTTGTCGATGGCCTTCATCGTCGTCGTCGCGATCTTCAACTCGGCCAGCGATCTGACCGAGGGCCTGATCACTTCGCTGGTCTACGGCCTGCTGGGCATCATCGTCCAGGTCATCGCGGTCCGGCTGCTGGAGTGGGCGACCCGCATCGACGTGGGCAGCACCATCGAGAGTGACAAGTTCGCGCCGGCGACCATCGTGGTCGCCGCGGCGCACCTCGGCCTGGGTCTCGTGGTCGCCGTCGGGATTTCCTGATCTGCTGACCGGGTGGGATTCCCACTAGCGTGTGACCCATGCGCCTGCTCAGGACGCCGGAGGACAGGTTCACCGACCTGCCCGGCTTCGCCTTCGAACCACGGCATGTCGATCTTCCCGATCCGCACGGCGGTCTGATCAGAGTGGGCTACGTGGAGGCGGGGCCGTCCGACGGACCGCCCGTCCTCCTGCTGCACGGCGAGCCGAGCTGGTCTTACCTGTACCGGAAGATGCTGCCGGTGCTGGCCGGTGCGGGGCTGCGTGCCATCGCGCCGGACCTGGTCGGGTTCGGCCGGTCGGACAAGCCCGCCGAGATCGCCGACCACAGCTACGCCCGGCACGTCGGGTGGATGCGGGCGTTCGCCTTCGAGGCGCTCGACCTGCGTGACGTGACGCTGGTCGGGCAGGACTGGGGCGGGCTCATCGGCCTGCGGCTGGTCGCGGAGAACCCGGATCGGTTCGCGCGCGTGGTCGCCGCGAACACCGGGCTGCCGACCGGCGACGCCGACATGCCGAAGGTCTGGTGGGCCTTCCACGACGCGGTCGAGAAGGCGCAGGTACTCGACATCGGCCGGTTCGTGCAGTCCGGTTGCACGACGGAGCTGCCGGAAGAGGTCCGCGCCGCTTACGACGCGCCGTTCCCGAACGAGATGTACAAGGCGGGGCCGCGCGCGATGCCGTCGCTGGTGCCGACCCGCCCGGACGACCCGGCGTCGGAGGCCAACCGCGCCGCGTGGCGGACCCTGACCGAACTGGACCTGCCGCTGCTGTGCGCGTTCTCCGACAGCGACCCGATCACCGGCCCGATGGCGCCGGTGCTGCAGCGCGCGATGAAGGGCGCGCAGGGCCTGGAGCATCCGACGATCCAGGACGCGGGCCACTTCCTCCAGGAGGACGCGGGCGAACGCCTCGCCGAACACGTCGCCCAGTTCGTCCGCGGCTGAAGGGGACTTTCCTCTCGTAAGACGAGCTGAAGGGGACTTTCAGCGCATGCGATGCGAGGAAAGTCCCCTTCAGCTCACTGGAGGTCAGGACAACGCGGCCTGGGTGGCGGCCAGCGAGTCGACGAGGATGTCGAGGCCTTCCTGGGCTTCCTCGGCGGTGAGCGTCATCGGCGGCGCGATGCGCAGGACGTTGCCGTGCAGACCGCCCTTCCCGACGAGCAGCCCGCGCCGCTTGGTCTCCTCCAGCATCCGGCCCGCCGCGCGCACGCTCGGCTCCGTGCCGCCCGGTTCGACCAGCTCGACGCCGATCATCAGGCCCTTCCCGCGCACCTCGCCGACGATCGGGCTCGCCGCCGCGCGCAGGCCGGACAGCAACTGCTCGCCGCGGGCCGCCGCGTTGCCCTGCAGGTCGTGGTCGGCGATGTAGTCGATGACCGCCGTGGCGCCGGCCATCGAGACCGGGTTGCCGCCGAAGGTCGAGAACGAGTTCGCGGTGAAGCAGTCCACGAGATCGCCGCGCGCCACGATGCCGCCGACGGCCAGCCCGTTGCCCAGGCCCTTCGCGAAGGTCATGGCGTCCGGGGTGACGCCGTGCGCGTCGATGCCCCAGAAGTGCTCGCCGGTGCGGCCCCACCCGGTCTGGACCTCGTCGGAGATGAACAGCACGCCGTAGGCGTCGAGGACCTCCTTCATGGCCTTGAACAACCCGTCCGGCGGCAGGCTGAACCCGCCGACGCCCTGTACCGGTTCGGCGATCATGCAAGCGACGTCGCCCGCGGTCGCGGTCTCCAGGACATCGACCAGGTCCGCGACGCACGCGTCGATGTAGGCGGCGTCCGAGAGATCCCGGAACGGGCTGCGGTAGCGGTAGCCGCCGTGCACGTAGTTCACCTTGACCGGGCTCAGCGCCGACGCCGACCAGCCGCGGTTGCCGGTGATCGCGACCGTCGCGAACGAACGGCCGTGGTAGGAGTTCCGCAGCGCGAGGACCTGGTTGCTGCGCCGGTACTGCGTCGCGAGCATCAGCGCGGTGTCGTTCGCTTCGCTGCCGGAGTTGGTGAAGAACACCTTCGCGTCCGGGATGCCGGACAGCTTCGCGATCCGCTCGGCCAGCTCGACCTGCGAGCGGATCAGGTACAGCGTCGAGGTGTGCAGGATCCCGGTGTCGAGCTGCTTGCGTACGGCGTCGCTGATCTCGGTGATGTCGTAGCCCATCGCATTGGTGAGCACGCCGGCGAAGAAGTCCAGGTAGGTCCGGCCGGACCCGTCGGTGACCCGGCGGTCGCGGCCCTGCACGATCTCGATCGGCTCCTCGTAGAGCAATCCCATCCAGGTGGGCATGACCGCCTTGTGCCGGGCGAGCAGATCCGCTTCGGTCATCGTCGTCTCCTCATCCTCGTCGCTTGCTCGGAGTATGGGGAGCACGGGAAACCGGCGACAACGATCAGACTGTCGGGTTGTCCCGGCGGGCCCGCACACTGTGTGCGGCGCGGAGCCGAAACCGCCTCGAACGCGCGGTGGGCCTGCGACTACTCTCATCTCTCGTGATTGACCCCAGGACCCTGCGCGAAGACCCGGAGGCCGTGCGCGCGTCGCAGCGCGCCCGTGGCGAGGACGAAGGAGTGGTCGACAAACTGCTCGGCCTCGACTCCCGCCGCCGCTCCGCGATCGCGGCCGCGGACAGGCTGCGCAACGAGCAGAAGACACTGGGCAAGCAGATCCCGAAGGCGTCCGGTGAGGAGAAGGCCGCGCTCCTGGCGACGGCGAAGGACCTCTCCGCCCAGGTGAAGGCCGCCGAGGCCGAGCAGAACGAGTCGTCGGAGGAGTTCGACCAGCTCTTCCGCACGCTGCCGAACCTGGTCCACCCGTCCTCGCCGATCGGCGGCGAGGACGACTTCGCCGTGCTCAAGCACGTCGGCGAGCCGACGAAGTTCGACTTCACCCCGCGCGATCACCTCGAACTCATGGAGGGCCTCGGCGCGGTCGACATGGAGCGCGGCGCCAAGGTGTCCGGCTCGCGGTTCTACTTCCTCACCGGGGTGGGCGCGCAGCTGCAGCTCGGCCTGCTGAACATGGCGATCGCGCAGGCGCTGGAGAACGGGTTCGTCCCGATGATCACGCCGTCGCTGGTGCGGCCGGAGATCATGGGCGGCACCGGGTTCCTCGGCGCGCACTCGTCCGAGGTCTACCAGCTGCGCGATGACGACCTGTACCTCGTGGGGACGTCGGAGGTGCCGCTCGCCGGCTACCACGCCGACGAGATCCTCGACCTGAACGACGGCGCGAAGCGCTACGCCGGCTGGTCGTCCTGCTACCGCCGCGAGGCGGGGTCGTACGGCAAGGACACCCGCGGCATCATCCGCGTGCACCAGTTCGACAAGGTCGAGATGTTCGTCTACGCGCGTCCGGAGGACGCCGAGGCCGAGCACGAGCGCCTGCTCGGCTGGGAGGAGCAGATGCTGGCGAAGATCGAGGTGCCCTACCGGGTCATCGACACCGCGACCGGCGATCTCGGCACGTCCGCGCATCGCAAGTTCGACTGCGAGGCCTGGATCCCGACGCAGGAGACCTACCGCGAGCTGACCTCGACGTCGAACTGCACGACGTTCCAGGCACGGCGCCTGTCGGTCCGCTACCGCGACGAGAACGGCAAGCCGCAGACCGCCGCGACGTTGAACGGGACGCTGGCCACCACTCGCTGGATCGTCGCGATCCTGGAGAACCACCAGCTCGAGGACGGATCGGTCCGCGTCCCGGAGGCGCTGCGCCCGTTCGTCGGCGGCCGCGAAGTGCTGACGCCGTCCGGCCGCTGAACCGGTGACGGGGGATTTTCGGCGGACACCGGGTGCGGCGGCGTTCGGCCCAGTAGGGTGCGGGCCGAACGGAGGATGAGCACATGCGGATCAGTCGGCTAGGGACGGCCGTCCTGGCGGGGGTAGTCGCGGTGCTGCTCGGGGGGTGCACGGCGACGGTCGGCGGGTCGGCCGCGCCGGTGCCGGGGCAGGGGCCGGTCAAGAAGGTCGTCGACGCCTGCACGCTGCTCTCGCAGGAGCAGGCGGCGGGCCTCGGCTTCGAGGTGCCGGGCAAGCCGCATCCCGCGAGCGAAACACAGCGCACTCCCGCGTCGTGCATCTTCTCGCCCAAGGACGACAGCGGGCTGGCGACGACCTCGATCGGCTGGGCCGCCGACCTGCGGCTCGACGACTACCTCGGTGGTGCGCTCAAGAAGGACAGCGTCCAGTCGGGCGGGTTCACCTGGACCCAGTACGCCTCCAGCTTCCCCGGCTTCTGCACCTACATCCTGCCGCTGGGGCCGCAGTCGTTCGTGGACGTCGGCGTCTCGGCCAACGACGAGGCGAAGTCGTGCGAGGTGGCGAAGAAGGTTCTGCCGTTCGTCTCGTCGCATCTGCCGGGCGGGGAGACCGCTCCGTCGATCACTCCGTCGGCCCCGCCGCAGCCGTCCGGGCCGCTCGCGACGTTGGACCCGTGCACGCTCCTCAAGCCCGAGCAGGCCCAGCAGCTGAAGGTGGAGCCCGCCGGGAAGTCCAGCAAGTCGACCGTGACGCCGAACGCGGTGTTCTGCCTGTGGAAGGACACCGACGGCGCTCGCGGGCAGAAGTCGTTCGAAGTGTGGCTCGGCCCGACCACGCCCTATGACAAGTGGCCTGCCTTCACCCCGCCAGGCCAGCCGCAGGACGTCAACGGGCGTAAGTGGGTGCTGCTGCCCAATGAGGGCGGGATGGGCGCGGTCTGTGGTGCGGTGCTGGCGATCACCGACACGTCGTCGGTTTACGTGACCAGCGGCTTCCTCGACGACGACAGCAAGGCCTGTGACGCGGTGAAGGCGGGCCTGCCGATGGTCAGCGGGAACCTGCCCGCGAGCTGAACACTGCTCAGCTCGCCGATTCGCCGACGACGTCCGCGATGTGCTTGGCGATCTCCAGCGCGCTGGTCGCGGCGGGCGACGGCGCGTTGAGCACGTGGACCTGGTTTCGCGTGGTCTCGATCAGGAAGTCGTCGACGAGCGAGCCGTCCGGGCGCAGCGCCTGCGCGCGGACGCCGGAGCCGTGGCGCACGATGTCGTCCGCGGTCACCGCCGGGACCAGCCGGGCGAGGCTCGCGGCGAAACGGCGGCGAGAGAACGAGCGGCGCACCTCGTCGACGCCAGTCGGGTAGGCGTACTTGCGTGCGAGCCGCCAGACGCCGGGGAAACGCGCGACGTCGGCGACGTCCTTTGCGGAGACGTCGCGCCAGCGGTAGCCCTCGCGGCGCAGGGCCAGCACCGCGTTCGGTCCGGCGTGGACACTGCCGTCCAGCATCCGGGTCAGGTGCACGCCGAGGAACGGCAGCGACGGGTCCGGTACGGGGTAGATCAGGCCGCGCACCAGGTTCCGGCGTTCGGGCTTCAGCTCGTAGTACTCGCCGCGGAACGGCACGATCCGCGCGCTGGGCGTCAGCCCGGCCAGCCGCGCGATGCGGTCGGAGTGCAGTCCGGCGCAGTTGACCAGCGCGCTGCCGTGCACGACGTCGTCGCCGGTCGCGACCTCGACACCGCCGTGGCGGCCGGGCCGGATACCCAGCGCGGGACTGTCGAGCCGCAAGTCGGCACTGGTTTCGTCGAGCAACCGGACGAGCGTGGCGCAGACGGCGGGGAAGTCGATGATCCCGGTGGACTCGACGCGCAGCGCGCCGACGCAGGACACCTCGGGCTCGTGGTTCCGCGCCTCGGCGGGGGAGATCAGCTTCGCCGGGACACCGTTCGCCTCCGCCCGCTCGGCCAGCGCGTTGAGCGCGGGCAGTTCGGCGTCGGAGGTCGCGACGACCAGCTTGCCGCACACCTCGACCGGGACCCCGTACTGCCGCGCGAAGTCCACAATGGACCGATTGCCCGCGGTGGACATCCTCGCCTTGTACGAGCCCGGCTTGTAGTACAGGCCGGCGTGCACGACGTTCGAGTTGTGCCCGGTCTGGTGTGCCGCCCAGCGGGCTTCCTTTTCCAGCACCGTCACGTCCTGACCGCGCTTGGTCAGCTCCCAGGCCACGGACAGCCCGACGATCCCACCACCGATGACCACCACATTCCGCACGATCGACCAGGCTACGCGGGGCCGGGGTCAGCGGCCCGTGAGGCCACCCTCAGTGGGCGCGCTGCCACGTCGGTCACACCGACGGGCGGGAGCCGTGCGGGTGGGGTTAGCTCGATGGTGGCGGAAGTGTCAGCTGGGAGGCGTCATGACAGGTGCGGCCGAAGCCACGGCGGAGCGGTATCGCCGCGCTGGGGAGACCGGGGACGTCGAGCTGGCGATGAGCACTTTCGCGCCGGACGCGGTGGTGCATTCACCCCTCACGTCGCGGGTCCGCTTCACCGGACTCGCCCAGCTGCGGCAGCTCATCGGCGTCGCGTACACCCATCTTGAAGGCGTGCGGTTCCACACCGACGTCGGCGACGAGCGGACGCGGGTAGTGGTCTATACCGCGCGCATCGGCGGCGAGGAGGTCGAGGAGGCGACCGTGCTGCGCTTCGACGACGAGGGCTTGATCGCCGAGGCGACGTTGTTCGTGCGTACCTTGCCGGGGCTGGTGGCCCTGATGGACCGGTTCGGCCCCGACATCGCACGGCGCAACGGCCGTCCCCTCGCGGCGCGGCTGCTCGCGGTGGCGGTGAAGCCGTTGCGGGCGATGATCCGCTCGGGCGACCGTTACGCCGTCCCGCTCGCCGCACCGAGGTCGTAAAGGTCCGTGAAGGCCTCCTTCACAGCGTTGAGCGCTGTGAAGGAGGCCTTCACGGACAGCCGGGTCAGACAGCGGCCGGGGTGACGGGTGCGTCCTCGGCATCCGGGTCCTCGAGGATTTTCGGGACGCTGCGCAACGCCGGGTAGGAAGCCACGGCGAGCAGCGCCATCAGGACCATCGAGGCCAGCAGCGACACTTGAACACCGCTCACGAACGCCTGCCGAGCGTTGGCGAACAGCTGCGCACCCAGCTCGCCGGGAAGCTGGACCGCGGCTTGTGCGGCGCCGCCGAGCGTCTCGCGCGCCGCGGTGGCGGCCTCGGGCGGCAGGCCGGGCGGCAGCGCCAGGTTGTCGCGATAGAGCGCTCCCAGGACACTGCCGAGGATCGCGATGCCCAGCGCGCCACCGAGTTCCGTCGCCGTTTCGGAGATCGCCGACGCCGCCCCGGCGCGCTCCCGGGGCACGACGCCGAGCACCGTGTCGGTGGCGACGGTGATGATCAGCGCCAGCCCGAGCCCGAACACCACCATCGTCACGACGAGGTACGGATACCCGGTGGCGACCTCGATCCGGCTGTAGAGCGCGAAACCCGCCGCCGACAGCGCGCAGCCCGCGGCCATCGTCGCGGCACGGCCGAACTTCTTGATGGCCAGCCCGCTGAGCACGCCACCGACCAGCGCGCCGCCCATCCCGGGGAGCCCTGCCAATCCCGACTTGAGCGGTGACCAACCGAGGACGAGCTGGAAGTACTGCGTCGCGAAGATCGACACCGCCAGTTGCGCGAACATCGCCACGACGGTGGTCCCGATCGTCGCCGAGAACGCCCGCCGCCGGAACAGCGCCAGGTCCACCAGCGGTTCGGCGAGCCGGGGCTGCCGAAGCAGGAACGTCACGAGACCCGCGACGCCGATGACGGCCGCGACACCGACGTCCCAGTGCGCGAAGCCCTTGTAAGCGACCTCCTTGATCGTGTACACGATGCCGAGCATGCCCAGCACCGAGAGCGCGACGCTGAGTACGTCGATGCGGCCCGGCGACGGGTTGCGCGACTCCGGCAGGACCAGCGCGCCCGCGACGAGCAGCAGCGCGACGACCGGAACGTTGACCAGGAACACCGAACCCCACCAGAAATGGCCGAGCAGCGCGCCGCCGATCAGCGGGCCGAGTCCGAAACCGAGGATCGTGAGCCCGCTGGACAGGCCGATGACGGCGGTGCGTTCCTTGCCGGTGAACGCGTTGCGGATGATCGACAGGGTCGATGGCATCAGCGTCGACGCGGCCACGCCCAGTAGGACACGCGCGACGATCAGCAATTCGGCGGTCGGCGCGTACGCGGTGCCGATCGACGCGATACCGAAGAGCGCCGCGCCGGTCAGCAGCAGCTTCTTGCGGCCGATGCGGTCACCGAGGTTGCCCATCGTGATGAGCAGCCCGGCCAGCGCGAAGCCGTAGCCGTCGGCGATCCAGAGCACCTGCGTGGTGCTGGGATGCAGCGCTTCGGACAGCGCCGGGATCGCCAGGTGCAGCACGGTCATGTCGACGGCGATGAGCAGTTGCGCGAGTACGCAGACGAGCACGATCCCGACTTTGCGGCGTGCGGACGGTCGAGTCATCGGATCCCCCTCCGGAGGTGTCTCGGCGCGGCCGTCCCCAGGCGGTCGCGCGGTTCCTGCCGGGACACTGACCGGCGGCGCTGACCGTCCACGCACCGTTCACGCACCGACTGCCCGCGGGGTTCGGAGGCCAAGTCTCTGAAGGCCACCATGAGGGACTTGAGCGCCACCAACTCGGCCTTCACGCCCCGGCGCCTCTTCCGCAAACGACCGGACGTTGCCCCGGACCCTCGAGTTATCCACAACGGGTTCGGCTATCCACAGATTCACCGACCACCCCCGCCGGGACTCCCTGGCGCGATACGCTGGTTGCAGGGGTGCCCCCGGGAGGGTGGGGGCTGCCCTAGGGGATACAGCAACGAAAAACTGCGTGCGAATGTCCATAAAGGACTATGCTGGCGTTCCACAAGGGACAGTACTCGCGAGGCGCGCGGGACACCAAGCGCCGACCACGAAGCACAGCGCGTCAGGCCGCGAACCAAAGCGCGAAGCCGATGGCCCGGCTCAGCGGGCGCGTCGGTGCCAAAACAGCGGCGGCAGGCCGTGAAGCCGAACCGTGAAGCCGAACCAACGCGGGCCGAAGATCACGCCTCCGCGGGCATCCCGGCCGTCGTCAGCGCCTTCTGCCGCGGCATCGTCAGCCCGCTCCCATAGGCCCGGTCGAACGCGTCGGTCCCGATCCGGTTCCGCGCCGCCGAACGCACGCGTGCCACATCGAAATCCCCGGCCATGGCCGTGCCGCGCACGGCGACCGCGGCGCCGAGCAGCAGTGCTGCCCGCTCGCCCTCGTTCTCCAGCATCGCCACCCCGGCCAGCCCCTCCAGCGCCGAGGCCACCGCGGTCCCGTCGTGCCACCGGCGGCCCGAGAGCAGCGCCAGCCGGTACCGTTCCCCGGCTTCGGCGGCCACACCCCGCTCCACGGCGATCCAGCCGAGCGAGATCATCGCCGCGGTCCGCACTCCTTCGGTGGCGAACGACCCGCCGGGACATTCCGTCAGCGCTCGTTCGCTCAGTGCCCCCGCCGCCGTCAGATCACCGCCGCGCCGCGCGAGCCCGGCGAGACCGAGGTAGCCCAGGGCACGGCTTTCCGGCATCCCGGCGCGCTTCGCGAGTGCGATCGCGACCTCGTAGTCCTCCCGCGCACCCGCGAGGTCTCCCTGCGCGGCACGGCTGTCGCCCCGGCGGCACAACAGATCGGCATTGTCGTCGGTGGCGCCCAGCTCCTGCATCAGCGCTATCGCTTCGCCCATCATGTCCAGCGCCTCGGCGTACCGGCCCTGCCAGCTCAGCAACTGCGAAAGGTGATCCAGCGTCATCGACAGGCCCCAGCGTTCACCGAGCGCGCGAAACCGCGTCGACCCTTCGCGCAGCGACTGTTCGGCCAGAGCCAGTTTGCCGGTCATCATCGCCCACAGGCCGAGCCCCGTCGGGACCAGCGCCCGCACCCACGGATCGCTGTCGGCCAGCAGCACTTCGCCCCGCCGGACCAGGTCCTCGTCGTCGCCCGGCGGGCCGTGCACGACGCCCAGCAGCATGGTCAGCGCTGGATGCCGAAGCGTGGTCACCCGGTCTTCGGCGTACTTCTCGACCAGCGCGGCGTGCCGGGTCACCAGCTCGTCGTCGGGTGCGCTCGACATCGCGTTCAGCACGCACACCACGAAGTCGTCGATCCGCTCGGCGGGCGGTTCGGCGCCGATGTGCCGGACGACCTCCAGCGCGAGCGCCGCCCCCTCGAACCGGCGCCCCCGCATCCACCAGTACATCGACAACGCCGTCACCAGCCGCATCGCGATGTCGGACGCCGACTCGGCGGACCAGCGCAGCGCGGCGAGGATGTTGTCGTACTCGGCGTCGAGCCGGTCCAGCCAGGACAGCTGATCGGCCGTGCGCAGCTTCGGGTCGGCCTCTTCGGCCAGCCGCACGAAGTACTCGCCGTGCGCGCGCCGCAGTTCGTCGTCCTCGCCGGCGGCGGTCAGCTGCTCGGCGCAGAACGCGCGGATCGTCTCCAGCATCCGGTAGCGCCCGCCGACGACCTCGACGAGCGACTTGTCGACAAGGCCGGGCAGCAGGTCGAGCGTGTCGGCGACGCCGGTGACCTGCTCCGCGGCCGGTAGCGTCGCGCCTCCGGCGAACACGGTGAACCTGCGCGCGAGCCGCCGCTCGTCCTCGTCGAGCAGATCCCAGCTCCACTCGACGACGCCGCGCAGCGAGCGATGCCGTGCGTCGGCGACACGGCTCCCGCGGGCGAGCAGCCGGAACCGGTCGTCCAGCCGGGCCGCGATCTCGCCGACCGGCAGCGCGCGGACCCGCGCGGCCGCCAGCTCGATCGCGAGCGGCAGTCCGTCCAGCGCCGCGCAGACGTGCTGGACGTCGCCGATGGTCCGTTCGTCCACGGCGAACGCCGGATCGGCGGCACTCGCCCGGTCGGCGAAGAGCCGGACCGCGGCGTAGTCCAGGGCCCGCACCGCCGACGTCCCGGGCGGTGGCACCGCGAGCCGGGGCACCGGCGCCAGCAGTTCGCCGGTGATGCCCAGCGGCTCCCGGCTCGTGGCGAGCACCCGCAGCCCGGGACACGCCGCCAGCAGCCGGGCCACCAGCCGCGCGACGGCGTCGATCAGGTGCTCGCAGTTGTCCAGTACCAGCAGCCCGGCACGTTCGGCCAGTGCCGAGACGAGCCGATCCGCCGGATCTCGCGCGACGCCGTCGCCGCGAGTGGTGAGCGGCCCATCGCGCAGGCCGAGCGCCGCCAGGACCGCCTGCGGCAGCTCGGCGTCGTCGGCGTACGGGGCGAGCCCGACGAACGTGGCCTGCTTCGGCGCGACACCGGCGGCCCCGATCGCGAGCCGCGTCTTCCCGGTGCCGCCTGGTCCGACGAGCGTGACGAGCCTGCCGCGCTTCAACAGCTCCGAGACCTGACGCAGTTCCTCGTCGCGGCCCACGAAGCTGGTGAACTGGGCGGGCAACGCCGTCGTCGACGGCTTCTCCGGCGAACCGCGCAGCACCGCGAGATGTGCTTCCGCGAGGTCTGGACCAGGGTCGGCGCCCAGTTCCTCGGCCAGCGTCCGCCGCGCCTCCTCGAACGCGGCGAGCGCGTCGGCGGGCCGCCCCGACGCGTTCAGCGCGCGGATCAGCTGTGCCCGCGGCCGTTCCCGCAGCGGGTGATCCGCGATCGCCGAGCGCAGCTCGCCCACGACGTCCTGCGCGTGCCCCAGCGCCAGCTCGGCATCGACGCGATCACCGGCGGCGTCCGCCCGCAGCTCGTCCAGCCTGGTGACCTGCGCGGCCACGAACGGGGCCTCGGGGACATCCGCGAACGCGGGCCCGCGCCACAACGCCAGCGCGTCACGCAGCAACTCCGCCGCTCGGTCCGCCTCACCGGAAGCCAGTGCGCGACGCCCTTCGCCCGCCAATTGCTCGAAGCGATGTACGTCGACCTCGGCGGTGTCGACGTCGAGTCGATACCCGGCCGACGTGAATTCGACGGACGCGACGTCCTTCAACGCGTTCCGCAGTCTCGACACCTGCGACTGGAGGGCGTTGGCCGCGCCGTCCGGCGGGGAATCGCCGTACATCCCGTCGATGAGCCGCTCGGCGGGGACGAAATGACCCGCCTCCAGCGCGAGCAGCGAGAGCAGTGCTCTCGACCGTGGGCCGCCGAGCGCGATCCGGCCGCCGTCGGCGTCCCACGCGGCGATCTCCCCCAGAATGCCGAAGCGCATACGGTCAGCCTAAGCCGCCGACGAGCACGAACGGCGTCAACGTCCCACTTGCCCCTTGCGTCACGCCACGCCCGGATGTCACCCGAAAGGCTCTTGGCATCCGGCGCTCTATACACTTCGCCGCGTCCCCACGCAATGGGAGAGGTATGTCCAACAGCGAGGAACCCGTGGTCCTCGGCCAGCCGACCGTCGGCGACGAAGAGCTGGCCGCCGTGGCCGAGGTCTTCCGTTCCGGATGGCTCGCCGGTGCGGGGCCCGCGTGCCGCCGCTTCGAGGAGCGCTTCGCCCGCACCGCCGGCACGGCCCACGCACTGAGCACGAGCAACTGCGGCTCCGCCCTGTTCCTGGGGCTCAAGGTGCTCGGTGTCCAGCCCGGCGACGAAGTCATCGTCGGCGACTACACCTTCCCCGCCACCGGCCACGCCGTGGTCCAGGCGGGCGCGAAGCCGGTGTTCGCCGACATCCGCCCCGACATCTGGAGTGCCGACCCGGCCGCGATCGAGGCCGCGATCACGCCGCGGACCGTCGGCATCCTGGCCGTGGACGTCGCCGGTCAGCCGGGGGACTTCGACGAGTACCGCGCGATCGCCGACAAGCACGGCCTCTGGCTGTTCGAGGACGCCGCCTGCGCCGCGGGCGCGACGTACCGGACGCGCCCGGCGGGCAGCCTCGCCGACCTCGCGGCGTTCTCCTTCCACGGCCGCAAGGGCATCACCGCGGGCGAGGGCGGCGCGCTGGTCTCCGACCGCGAGGACCTGATCGCGCGGGCCCGCAAGCTGCACACCTACGGCATCGAGCCCGCGATCTCCCGCGAAGGCTCGGGCGCGCTGCCGATCCCGAGCTTCCACGAACTGGGCTACAACTTCCGGCTTTCGGACATCCAGGCCGCGATCATGAACGTCCAGCTGGACCGCCTCCCGGATCTGCTGGCCGCCCGCCGGTCGGTGGCGAAGCGCTATCACGAGGCGTTCGCCGACATCGACGGCCTGACCGTGCCCGTCGAACTGCCCGACCGCGAACACCCGTGGCAGGCCTACATCCTCACCGTCGCGCCGGAGATCAGCCGCGACGCGCTCGCGCTGCGGATCCGCGAGCAGGGCGTCCAGTGCAACTTCGGCACCTACGCCTCGCACCTGCAGCCGATCTACGGTGATCAGCCGCCGCTGCCGGTCTCGGCCGACGCCTTCGCCCGCCACCTGGCCGTCCCCATGCACGCGAACCTCACCGACACCGAGGTCGACCGCGTCACCACGACCGTGCGCGACGCCGTGCACAGCCTCACGTGAGCACTGTTCAACGCTCAGGCCGCGAGGCCGGAAGCCCCTTGCCCACCGCCCGGACGCCGATCGAGGAGAAAGCGTGACCATGTCCGACAAGAAGGTCCTCTTCACCGGGGGCGGCGGGTTCATCGCCGCGCACGTCATCCCGCTGCTGATCGAGGGCGGCTACACCGTCCGGATCCTCGACAACATGACCCGCGGCGACCGCGCCAGGGTCAACGAGTTCGTCGCCACCGGCAAGGTCGAGCTGGTCGAGAAGGACGTCCGCTACGGCGGCGCGGTGCGCGAGGCCATGCGCGGCTGCACACACGTCATCCACTTCGCCACGGTGTCGATCAACAAGTCGATCGCCGACCCGCACGAGTCGATCGACATCAACATGATCGGCAACCACAACGTCTTCGCCGCCGCCGCGGACGAAGGCGTCGAGCGCCTGGTGTTCGCGTCCACGGCCTCGGTCTACGGCGACCCCGAGCGGCTGCCGATGCACGAGGACGACGAGCTGCGCCCGCTCACGCCGTACTGCATCAGCAAGCGCGCCGGCGAGGACCTGCTCGGGTTCTACGAGCGGCAGAAGGGCTTGTCCTGGAACGCTTTGCGCTTCTTCAACGTGTACGGCCCCGGCCAGAAGATCGAGGCCTACTACACCTCGGTGATCAACCACTTCATCCAGCGCCTGCGCAGCGGCCAGCCGCCGATCATCGACGGCCGCGGCGACCAGTCGATGGACTTCGTGCACGTCTCCGACCTGGCGCGGGCCGTGGTCGCCGCGCTGGAATCCGCGCGCGGCAACCTGCCGATCAACATCGGCACCGGGATCGACACGTCCATCGCGACGTTGGCGAAGATCCTCATCGAGGCCGTCGGCGTCGACGTCGAACCGGTGTTCAACGACCGCGACGTACTGGTGTCGCGGCGCGCCGCCGACATCACCCGCGCCCGCGAGGTCCTCGGCTGGGAGCCGAAGATCTCGGTCGAGGACGGTATGCGTGAACTGGTGAGTGACACCCCGTGACCTCCGCGGGACCCGCACAAGGGCGTGCGCTGCGCATCGCGGTGGTGAACAACTTCTTCCCGCCGCGAGTGGGCGGCAGCGCGCACATGGCCGCGTCGCTCGCCGCTCAGTTCGCCGCGCGCGGCCACGAGGTCCTCGCGATCACGGCGGCCTACGCCGACGCGCCCGCCGAGGAGGAGTGCGACGGCTACCGCGTCGTCCGGCTGCCCGCGGTCAAGATGCCGCAGCTCGGCCTGTCGATCGACTTCGACATGAGCTTCGCGTCGCTGCGGCCGGGGAACTGGCGGCGGCTCTGGAAGCTGCTCGACGAGTTCAAGCCGGACGCGATCCACCTGCACGGCCAGTTCTTCGACCTTTCGTGGCTGGCCGGGATCTACGCGCGGCGGCACGGAATTCCGGCGCTGCTCACCATCCACACGCTCCTGATCAGCGACAACAAGCTGTATGGAAGCGTGTTCCGGTTCCTCGACGCGGTGCTGGTGCGGCCGATCCTGCGCTACCTGAAGCCGCGGTACGTCATCCTGGACAAGCTGGGCGTCGACTACTGCGTCGAGCGCTATGGCACCAGCGACGCGAACTCCGAGTACTTCCCGATCGCGGTCGACGTCGCGCACTTCGACAAGCCGCTGACGAAGGACGTCCGCGAGGAACACGGAATCGGTGACGCGCCGCTGATCGTCTCGCTCGGACACGTCATCCCGCTGCGCAACCGGCTCCCGCTCGTCGAAGCCTTGCCGTCCATTGTGGACAAGCACCCCGGCGTGAAGGTAGTCGTCGTCGGCCGCGTCTACCACGACGCGTTTCTCAAGCGGGCCGAGGAACTCGGCGTCGCGGAGTCGTTGATCGTCACAGGTGCGGTGCCGAAGGAAGACGTCCCGTCGTACTTCGCCGCGGCTGACATCGTCACGCACGACCTCAACGGCGGCTGCGGTACGGCGTCGCTGGAGGCAATGCTCTCGGAGACGGCGACGATCGCGTCGGTCACCGAGGACAACTACCCCGGAATCCAGCTGCGCAACGGCGAAAACATCCTGCTGGTGCGCCCGGACGACGCGGAAGCCGTGGCGCGCACTGTCATCGAACTGCTCGACGACCCGGAACACCGCGCCGCGATCGCGCGCAGCGAGAGTGCCATGGTGCGCGCCAATTTCGGCCTCGACGTCGTCGCCGAGGAACACCTGCGTACCTTCGACAAACTCGTGGCGGACTCCGATGTTCTTCGATGACGAGCGCAGCAACCGGCTGCGCCCGCAGATCCTGACCGAGCTGGTTTCGCAGTACATGAACGACGCCGAGCGCGCGAAGTTCTACGGTCTGCCGGAAACCACGCGCGTGCGGGAACGCGTCAAGATCATCAGCCCGGAGAACCTCAAGATCGGCGAGCACTGCTGGATCGGCGAGGGCGCAGCGCTGGACGCGAGCGGCGGGCTGGAAATCGGCGAGCACACCAGCATCGGGCTGAACACGCTGATTTTCACGCATTCCAGCTGGCTGGCCAACATGACGCTGCAGAACCATTCCGGCAGCGACCTGATCGAACGCAAGCCCGTGAAGATCGGAAAAGGCTGTTTCATCGGCGGTCTCGTCGTGATCATGGCCGGGGTGACGATCGGCGATTTCGCCACCGTGCAGCCGAATTCCGTGGTGGCCAAGGACGTTCCGCCGCGTTCACTGGTCGCGGGCAATCCGGCGCGCGTGTTCCAGCGCTACGACGAGGAATACATTCAGTCCGAAGTGGACCGAGTGCGCGCGGAAAACGCGCGGCGCCGCGCGATCGCGGAAGAACGGGGCGGTGACGCGACCGGCTGGGGAGCCCCATCGGGCGACTTCACGGAGTAGCGTCACCTGTGGTCGTGACTCCGGCCAGTCTGGTGCATGCGCGGACTGCTCGGCTCGGTGCTGCACACCTGCAGCTGGTGCTTCGAGCACTCCGGCGTCGTCGAACTCGACTTCGCGGGCACCTCGATCACCATCGGCCTGGACGCCCTCACCACTTCTCGCGCCCAGCGCCTCTGACCGCCCGCTCGCGGGGTCGAAGATCGTCCGGAGAGACCTACGGGCGTAGGGTCGAAATGGTTGAGGCGGGATCGGGGTGGGGGCATGGCTCGCGGTGACGACGAGTTCGCCGACTTCGTGCGGGCGTCCTCGGCACGCCTGACCCATGCGGCCTACCTGCTCACGGGCGATCGGCACCAGGCGGAGGACGCGGCGCAGACGGCGTTCGCCCGCACCTACGCGGCGTGGTCGCGGGTGCGGAACAAGGACGCCTACTCCTACGCGCGGAGGGTGCTGGCCAACCACGTCGTCGACGGCTGGCGCCGCCCGATCCGCGAACACGCCACCGAGGACGTCCCCGAACGGCCGACGGGGCAGGACGTCGCGCAGGTCGTCACCCAGCGGGAATGGCTCACCGCGGCCTTGGCGACGCTGACCGCGCGGGAACGAGCCATCGTCGTGCTGCGGCACTTCTTCGACCTGCCGGAAGCCGAAGTCGCGGCGGAACTCGGCGTTTCGCTGGGTACGGTCAAGAGCACGAACTCACGGGCGCTGGCCAAACTCCGGATCACCGCGCCTGACGAGCCGGAAGCGGACTACGCGACACCGAACGGGGGCGGACGATGACCGACCTCGACAAGCTGCGCGAAGCACTGCGAGAACCGCCGGCCGAGCCGTTCGCCGAGCCCGACCTCACCCGGATCATGGCCGCGGGCACCCGCATCCGCCGTCGTCGCCGGGTGCTGACCGGTGCCGGGGCGGCGGCGGTGGCCGCGGCGATCGTCCTGGTCGTCGGCTCGACCGTCTACTTCAGACAGTCAGGCGACGTCATGACGGTGCCGCCCGCCGCGTCACCGGCGCCCTCGGCCCCGATGACCACCAGCAAGCCCGCCGATCCCGCGAAGGAGCCGATGGGCACCGTGGTCGGCACCGGCATTCATGACGCGACCGGTGAGATCGTGTTGTACGCCGTCCGCGTCGACGAGCCGCGCCTTCCCGAGGTCAGGTTCGGCGTGATGGCCGGGCACCGCACCGCCGGGGGCACGATCGTCCCCGGGATCCTGAGCAACGAGACCAAGGGCGCCGATTACGCCTTCGGTTTCCACGCCGTGTCGAGCGACGTGACGAACAACAGCGGCCACTTCCCGGTGTTCGGCTACTTCTCCGGCGACGTCGCGCGGATCACCAGCACCGTGCGCGGCAAGACCGTCGACGCGAAGCTGGGGAAGTGGCAGGAGGGGAACCGCATCACCTTCTTCTGGTTCGACCCCGCCGACGTCCCGTCCGCGAGCCTGCTGACCCCGCTGGTCGCCTACGACGCCCAGGCCAAACGCCTCACCGGGTGATCGGCATACGGTCGGCGGTATCCCACGGCGGGACGCGGCGGTATCAAGGTCAGCATGGTGCAGAGGCGGGCTTTCCTGGCGGCATCGGCGGCGCTTCCCCTCGCCGCGACGGTTCTTGGCGGCACGCCCGCCGGAGCGGTGGAACTCGGCGATCGCGGGCCCGGACGTCCGGTGCTGCCGCAGCGCCCGGACCGGGAGTTGCGCGCGATCCTGCGTGAGGTCGACGAGCGGCGCGTCGAGGCGATCGTGCGCAAGCTGGCCTCGTTCGGCACCCGGCACACGCTCTCGTCGCAGGACGATCCGAAACGCGGCATCGGCGCCGCGCGCGACTGGATCTTCGCCGAGTTGCAGCGCTACGCTGCGGCGTCGGACGGCCGGATGATCGTCGAGCTGCAGTCCTACATCCAGCCGCCCGGCGACCGCGTCCCGGTGCCGACGCGCATCACCAACGTCCTCGCGACGCTGCGTGGAACGTCCGAACCTGGGCGCGTCTACGTCGTTTCGGGCCACTACGACTCGCGCTGTTCCGACCCGATGGACGCCACCAGCGACGCACCCGGCGCCGACGACGACGCGTCCGGCGTCGCGGTGTCGATGGAGCTGGCCCGGGTGTTCGCGACGCGGGAGACCGCCGCGACCATCGTGTTCGCCGCGGTGGCCGGGGAGGAACAAGGACTGCACGGCGCGCGGCACCTGGCGACGCAGTTCCGGGCGGCGAACACGGATGTACAGGCGATGTTCACCAACGACATCGTCGGCTCCAGCACCGCCGACGACGGCACCCGTGACCCGCGCACCATCCGTCTGTTCGCCGAGGGTGTCCCGACCGCCGAGACCCCGGCCGAGGCGAACCTGCGACGCAGCATCGGCGGCGAGAACGACTCGCCGCCGCGTCAGCTCGCCCGGTTTGTCCGTTCTGTTGCGGAAAACGACGCGACCGGTATGAACGTGCGTGTGGTTTATCGCCGCGATCGGTACCTGCGCGGCGGTGACCACATTCCGTTCCTGGAGCAGCGTTACCCGGCCGCGCGGTTCACCGAGCCGGCCGAGAACTTCGCACATCAGCACCAGAACGTCCGCGTCGAGAACGGCGTGCAGTTCGGGGATCTACCGGAGTTCTGCGATTTCGGCTTCATCGCCCGGGTCGCGCGGGTCAACGGCGCCGCGCTGTGGTCACTGGCGACCGCGCCGGGAACGCCCGCCGGGGTGGGCATCCGGACGGCCGCGCTCACCAACGCCAGCGAGTTGCTGTGGCAGCGCTCCGCGGGCGCCGTCGGCTACGAGGTCCTGTGGCGCGAGACGACCGCGCCGGACTGGACGCACCGCATCGACGTCGGCGACGTCACCACCGCGAAGATCGACCTCTCCAAGGACAACGTCTTCTTCGGCGTACGTGCCGTCGGACCCTCCGGCCACCGAAGCCCCGTCGCCTATCCAACCCCGGTGACCACCTGAGCGAGTCGCGCGCCCAATCACGCGAGTTCTCCGTTCAATCACGCAAGTTACGCGTCCAATCACGCGAGTTCCGCGTTGGCGCACATGACGCTAGCGCCCCAGCCCCCGCAGAAGCCCCACCCACGCCTCCGCAGGCACCGCGAGCATCCCGCCGTCCCGGTCCTTGGTGTCCCTGACCCGCACCACCTGCGCGATCGAGACCTCGACGCAGTTCACTCCGTTGTTGCCACTACGCGTGGACTTCCGCCATGAGGTGGCATGCATGACCGGCTCTACTCCTTGAGGTCGCGCAGCAGACCTGACCATGTAGTGGCGGGCACCGCGAGCATCCCGCCGTCCCGGTCTTTGGTGTCCCTGACCCGCACCACCTGCGCCACCGAGACCTCGACGCAGTCCCCTTTATGGTCACTGTGCGTGGACTTTCGCCATGTGGTGTGCACTCTAGGCCTCCCGTTCGGTAATCACCTCCCGGATGAGCGAGCGGGTGTCGTGCTCGTTCAGCGCGAGGTCGGTCAGGGTCTCCTTGGCGGACACGAACCCGGTCAGCTGTTCATCACTGTAGACAAAAGCGCTCCCGGCAAACATGTCTACGAAACCGATCGGCGGCATCTTCACGAAGTCGAACAGCACGAACGAGTTGCCGTACGAGAGGTGATAGTCGTCGCTCGCGACCGCGTGGAGATGCACGTTCTCCGACTCCGAAACCATCAGCAGATGCCTGAGCTGGTCGAGCATCACGGCGTTGCCGCCGATGGGCTGCCGAAGAGCCTGGTCACCCACGAAGGCCGTGAAGTTCAGCGGTTCGGACCCGCTGAGCACGTCAGCACGGGTGAGCCTGGCGAGAACCCTCTTCTCGACTTCGTCCTTCGAGAGGTTCACGCGGGAGAAGATCGCCCGCGCGTAGTCGGCCGTCTGCAGGAGTCCCGGGATGAGCAACGGCTCCCAGGAGAACTTCGCTGCGGCCGTCCGCTCGAATTCCCGGAATGCCGTGCGAATGGTCTCCAGACCCCGTTCGCTCATCTCGACCCAGTTCGGGTCGTGGGCGTGGCGGACCAGGTCCAGCAGGTACTCGCGTTCTTCGCCGCCGATCCGGAAGCCGGTCAGGATCGCCGACACGTCCTCGACGCGCGGCACTCGGGTCGCGTTCTCCCAGGAGAAGAGCATCACGTAGTTCAGGCCCGTCAACTGAGACAGCCGGCGCAGGCTCCAGCCGCGTTCCAGCCGAGCCGCGCGCAACACCGCTCCGAGCGCTCGTAGCCGGGGTGTCGCAACGAGTGTTCTCATGGGCGCATTCTGTCACCGGAGTACGACAGAAAAAATCGCTGAAAATGGACCCCATTGTTGCGCTCTGTACACAGGCAGACTGCGAGAGAACGGCTGCAACCTGCGGTGATACCGTCGCTCGGCCCGACGGATCTCCGCGAACAGAGCCGGAAAGGGGTGTGTCCACATCGGCATGCCAACCGTGGACACGGTTTCCGAGAAACCCCGGACGTCCACTATTCATCTCGCGCGGCGAGTGCTGGCGTCCCGGCCTTTTCGCCGGTTGTGGCTGGTCACCGGGCTGTGCAGCTCCGCCGACTGGCTGACCGTCATGACGCTCGCCGCGCTCGCCGGCAAGCTCGCGCCGAACGCCATCGGCATGAACTTCGCGTTCAGCGGCGTCCTTTTCGCGAATATCCTGCCGGGGCTGGTGTTCGCCCCGATCGGCGGACTGCTGGCCGACCGGTTCAACCGGCGCGTCGTGATGGTGATCGCCGACGTCCTGCGGTTCGGGCTGCTGCTGTCGATCGTGTTCGTCGACGAATACTGGTGGGTTTTCGCCGGGACGTTCCTGGTCCAGGTCGCCGCGATCATGTGGATTCCCTGCAAGGACGCCGCGCTGCCGAACCTGTTGCGCGGCCCCGAACAGGTCGAGTCCGCGACGCAGCTCGGCCTGGTCATGACGTACGGCGTCTCGGTCGCGATCGGCGGCGGGCTGTTCACCTTCGTCACCGGTATCCCCGCGGTTTTCCATGTACCGCAGGACATGCTCGGGCTGCGCGGCTTCCTGAAGCTGTGCGTGGTCATCGCCGCGCTGCTGTACCTCGCGAGCGCCGTCTCGATCGCCACGCGGCTGCCCGAGCTGTCGCAGCGGGTCGCCCGCGTCCGGCCGGGCGGCCCCGAGGGGCCGGGATTCCGCGAGATGCTGCGGGACGGCGCGCGCTACATCCGCGGCAACCGCGTCGTGCGGGGGCTGCTCATCGGCATGATGGGCGCGTTCGCCGCCGGCGGGGCTGTGGTGGGTGCCGCGCAACCGTACGCGCTGAGCCTGCTCGGCGGGCAGGCGGCGTTCGGCCTGCTGCTGCTCGCGATCTTCGTCGGTCTCGTCGCCGGGCTGCTCGGCGCGCCGAAGCTGGCCCGCCGGGTGCCGCACGCGCGGCTGTTCGGCCTCGCCATCGTGCTGGCCGGGATCGGCCTGATCCCGGTGGCGCTTTCGCCGCATCTGACCGTCGCGATGATCGCCGTGACGCTGGTCGGGGCGTGTGCGGGGACGGCGTTCCTCACCGGGATCACGATCATCGGGTCCAAGGTCGAGGACGCGATGCGTGGCCGCATCAACGCGATCTACCAGTCGATGCTGAAGGTCGTCGTCGGGTGCACGGTGGCCGTCACGCCGATCCTGATCACGGTGATCGGCAAGCAGCGGTTCTCCCTGTGGGGCCATCCGCTGGTCGTCGACGCTACCCGCCCGGTGATCCTCGGCGCCGGGGTCGTGTGCGCCGTGATCGGTGTCGTCGCGTACCGGCAGATGGACGCCAAGAGCAAGTCGCCCGGCATCGCCGACCTGGTGCGCGTGATGCGCAGGCGGCCAGCGCACACGCGGGGCTTTCTCCTTGTCCTGGAAGGCGAAACCGACGGGACGCGCGCGGGCAGGCTCGTCGAACGGCTGGGCGTCGAGTTCGGTGACTCCCTGTGCGCCGTCGACCCGACGATGGACCTCGCGCGGCAGCACGACGTGGTGTCGCTGGTCGATCTCACCGGCACGCGGGCGCGTGCGCTCGTGGCGGCCGCGGTGCACGCCGACTCCGTCGAGCGCGTGACGTCGGCGCTGGAGTCCGGCCGCATCGTGGTCACGCGGCGCTTCGCCGAACTGGTGCCGCTGGCCTCCGCCGCCGAGGATGCCGACGACCTGCGTGAACTCGCCTCCTGGGCCGCTGATCCCGCCCCGGACCTCGTGGTCCTCTTCGACTCCGCTTCCTCTGGTGCGTCGTCCCCGTCGTCGGACCAGCACTGGCAGGTCGGGCAGATGATCGCCGAAATCGCGACTTACCGGGCGGATCGGCACCTGGTCGTCGACCCCGAGGAATCCCCGGACGACGTCGCCGACCGGGTCACCTCGATCGTCCGCGCCGCCCTCGCCCGCTCCGCCTGACTGTCCACAACGGACGGACGTGCCGTGAAGGCCTCCTTCACAGCGTTGAGCGCTGTGA
>NZ_JBHYIQ010000019.1:8004-21503 GCF_042739895.1 Amycolatopsis sp. NPDC059021 | reverse complement strand
TCCCCACACGCGCGGGCCGGCCCGTCACGCCCCCTAACACTGCGTTGAGCGCTGTGAAGGAGGCCTTCACGGCATTACGGACCAAACGAAAGATGACCTCAGGCAGCGGCCTGCGTCAGCACCTGCGCGACCACATCGTGCGAGGGCAGGATCCGCGACCGCTCGTCCTCGGCGTCGACCTTGCCCTCCAGCAGATCCACGAACCGGTCCAGCTGCGTGGCCAGCGGCTCCCGCGCGGTGACCAGCTCCGGGATCTCGATGACCGTCTGCTGCCGGTAGCCGAGCCCGTCCGGCGTCACCGAGTCGTGCGAGACGTGGCGGTAGATGGTGACGTCGCGGCGCAGCAGGTCGATCTCGATCAGCCGGTCCAGCTCCGACACGACGAGCGAACGCACCTTGCGCTGCCCCAGCCGCGACGCCGACACCGTGGCCAGCCCGGTCGGGAACGACAGCACCGTCTCGATCGTGTCCTCGGCGCCTTCCACCGACGACGGGTGGAAGTACCCCGCACCGGAGGTGACCCGCGAAGGCGTCGCGCCGCCGAAGAACTGGATCGCCAGGTCGACGTCGTGCACCAGCAGGTCCCACGCGACGCCGGTCTTGATCCGCGGGGCGTACGGGCCGTGGCGCCGCGCCATCAGGTGCACCGGCTCCTGTACCAGCGCCCGCGCCGTCATGACCGCGGGGTTGTAGCGCTCCAGCAGCCCGCACATCAGCGGGACGTCCTTGCTCGCCGACAGCCCGACGATCTCCTGCGACGCCTCGAGGCTGTTGCACACCGGCTTCTCGACCAGCAGCGGCTTGCCCTGGCCGAGGATCTCCTGCGCCAGGTCGTAGTGCACCTCGGTGGCCGAGGCCAGCACCACGGCGTCCACATCGGACAGTGAGCCGATCTCCGGTGTCCACTGCGTTTCGTAGCGATCGGCGACGGCGCGCCCCGCTTCCTCGCGCGGATCCACCACCCTCACCAGCTCGACCCGGTCGTTCGCCGACAGCACACGGGCGTGCAGCGAGCCCATGTTGCCCGTGCCGATGAGAGCGATGCGATGCGTCATGCGCCCAGTACCTCGCGAACCGTCTCGATGATCTTGTCAAGGTCGGACTCGCTCAGGTGCTGGTGCACCGGAAGCGAAAGTGCTTGTGCCGCAACGGAAGCCGCCACCGGGAAGTCCTCGGTCCGCGCGTGGGGGATCAGCGGGTTGCCGCGGTAGCAGTCGTAGTCGAAGACGATCTTCGGGTAGTAGATCCCGTTCCCGATGCCCTTTTCGGTCAGCGAGGCGGCGAGCTCGTCCCGCGAGAGCATCGCGTGCGGGCCGACCAGCACCGTGTACTGGTGCCACACGTGCTCGCGGCCGGGCAGCACCTGCGGGACGTCGAGCCCCGGCGTCCCGGCGAGACCGTCCGACAGCCGCTTCGCGTTCGCCTGACGGGCGGCGATGATCTGGTCGATCTTGGCCATCTGCGGGATGCCGACCGCCGCGTGCAGGTCGGTCATCCGCCAGTTGTGCCCGGCGAGCTCGTACTGGTAGCGGGCGCGCATGCCGTGGTTGCGCAGCAGCCGCAGCTTGTCGGCGAGCGCGTCGTCGTCCGTGGTGATGACGCCGCCTTCGGCGGTCGTCGTGTTCTTCGTCGCGTACAGCGAGAAGCAGCCCATGCCGTACGACCCGGCGGGCTTGCCCTCGAACGACGCGCCGACGGCCTGCGCCGAGTCCTCGATCACGTGCAGCCCGTGCTCGGAGGCCAGCGGGGCGAGCTTGCCCATGTCGGCCGTCTGGCCGTACAGGTGCACCGGCATCAGGACCTTGGTGCGGCCGGTGATCGCCGCGGCGACCGCGTCCGGGTCGATCGCGAAGTCGTCGCGCCGGATGTCGGCGAACCGGACCGTCGCGCCCGCTTCCAGGATCGCGTTCAGCGTCGCGACGAAGGTGAACGGCGAGGTGACGACCTCGTCGCCGGGCTGGAGGTCCAGCGCCTGCAGGGCGGCCACCAGCGCGGTCGTGCCGCTGTTCACCGCGACCGCGTGCTTGGTTCCGGTGACGCCGGTGAAGGCTTCTTCGAAGCGCTTGACCATCGGACCCTGTGCGATGGCGCCGGAGCGCAGCACCTCGACGACGAGGTCCTCCGCGTCACGGACGTCGACCACGGTGATGGGGATCATCGGCAAGTCTCTCTCGGCAGGTGGTTTCGGCGCGTCCGGTACAGTGCTGAGCGCTCAGGCCGTGAGGCCGGAAAGCCGCCGGTTCCGCGCCCGGCCGCCCTGCAACAACGCGGGCCACACGTTACCGGGCGCTGCTGCCCGGCCTTGACCCCCCAGGCTGCCAGCAGCCGCCGACGAATGGAAACTCGTGTCTAACCGGATCCACCCGACGGCCGTCATCGGCGAAGGCGTCGAACTCGGCGAGGACAACGTCATCGGCCCGTACACCGTCATCGTCGGCCCCGCCCGTATCGGCGACGGCAACTGGATCGGCCCGCACGTGACCATCGGCACGCCGGGGGAAGACCGTAACCGCGAGCACCCCGCCGCGTGGGACGCCGCGCCGGCCGGTGACCCGGACCACGACGGCCACGGCGTCGTCATCGGCAGCCGCAACCGCATCCGCGAGTACGTCAGCGTCCACCAGGGCACCTGGCGCACCACCACGCTCGGCGACGACGGCTACTACCTGCGCGGCAGCCACATCGCGCACGACTGCCTTGTCGGCGACGGCGTGACGATCGCCTCGAACGTCATCACCGGCGGCCACTGCCACATCTGGGACGGCGCCAACCTCGGCATGGGCGCGGTGCTGCACCAGCGCGTCGTGATCGGCCCCGGCGCGATGGTCGGCATGGGCTCGGCGGTCCGCCGCGAAGTGGGCGCTTTCACCATCGCGGTCGGCAACCCGGCCCGCGTCACCGGCGTCAACCAGGTCGGGCTGTCCCGTCGCGGCCTGGACGAGGAGACGATCGAGGCGCTCGGTCCGTGGCTCAAAGGGAAGGAATCGCTCCCGGAGGGCGGGCTGGCCGACCGGCTGCCCGGCGACCTCTCTACCTTGGTGAAGGCGTGGGACGCTCGCCCGCGCGACGAGCATTAGGAGACACGGACATGGCGGATGTCGCCCCCAAGCTGCGTGAGGTCTTCGTCGAGGCACTGGACCTCGGTGACGACGTGAACGTCGAGAACCTGAAGTACCGCGACATCGAGGCGTGGGACTCGGTCGGTCACATGGCGCTGGTCGCGGCCATCGAGGACGAGTTCGACGTCGAGTTCGACACCGACCAGGTCATCGACATGTCCAGCTTCAAGGTCGCCGTCGACATGGTGACCGAGCTGCAGTCGAAGTAATGACTGTGTCCGACGCTCAGGCCGCGAGGCCGGTCCTCAGCGGCAAGGTCGCCCTGGTCACCGGCGGGACGCGCGGCATCGGCCTTGCCACCGCGCGGGCGCTCGCCGAGGCGGGCGCGACGGTGGTGCTCACCGGACGTGACGAGGACCGCGCGAAGCAGGCGGCCACCGAGGCCGGTGCCGCCGCCGGGCTCGCGCTGGACGTCACCGACGCGAAGGCCGTGTCGACGCTGGTCAGGGGTGTCGCCAAGGAACACGGCGCGCTGGACATCGTCGTCGCGAACGCCGGGATCATGGAGGACGCGCTCCTCGGCATGATCCGCGAGGAACTGGTCGAGACCACGCTGAGTACCAACGTCGCGGGCACGCTGCACACCGTGCAGGCGGCCGCGCGCGCCATGATGCGCAAGAAGACCGGCGCGATCGTGGTGCTGGCGAGCATTGTCGGCGAGTACGGAAGTGCTGGTCAGACCGTGTACGCGGCGTCGAAGGCGGCGGTGGCGAACATCGCGCGTTCGGCCGCCAAGGAACTCGGCCGCTCGGGGATCCGCGTCAACGCGGTGGCGCCGGGCGTGATCGAGACGGATCTGACCGCGGGCCTGAGCGAGGACGCGGTCGCGGAAAATGTCGGGAAGACGCCGCTCGGGCGGCTCGGCCGTCCCGAGGACGTGGCGAAGGCGATCCGGTTCCTGGTGAGTGACGAGGCGTCGTTCGTCACCGGCCAGGTACTGGGGATCGACGGAGGCTTGGTGCTATGACCCTGCTGGGTGTCGGGGCTCGGCTGATCGATGTGGCCGGGGGCCGCACGCTGGCCGGTCAGGAACTGGACGCCGAGGTGGCCCGCCTCGCCGCCGCGCTCGCCGAACTGCCGACGGGCGTGCTGTTCGCGCGCATGGCGGTCGATCTGGACAGCGTGCTGAACTACCTCGCCGCGTTCGAGTCCGGCCGTGCGATCGCGCTGATCGATCCGGCACTCGACGCCGACGTGCTGGGCGGGCTGATCGAGCGCTTCCGCCCGGCGGCGGTGCTTTCCGCGCCCGAAGCCGGCGCTCCGGCGGAGTACGCGGCGTCCGGCAAGCACTGGGTGCGGACCACGGCGGACGCCGTCGAGCCGCATCCCGAACTCGCGATCCTGCTGCCGACCAGCGGATCCACCGGCAACCCCAAGCTTGTCCGGCTGTCGCGCGGCGCGGTGTTCTCGAACGCCGACGCGATCGCGCAGGTCCTCGACATCGACTCCGACGAGGTCGCGCCGACGAGCCTCCCGCTGCACTACAGCTACGGCCTTTCCGTGCTCAACTCGCACCTGCTGCGGGGCGCGACCGTCGTGATCGAGCCGTCCGGCGTGCTGGGCCGCGGGTTCTGGGACGCGGTGAACGAGCACAAGGTGACCTCGCTCGCCGGCGTGCCGTATCACTACGAAATGTTGCGGCGCCTCAAGTTCGACCCGGCGAAGTACCCGACGCTGCGCACGCTGACGCAGGCCGGCGGGAAGCTGCGGGACGAACTCGTCGCGGAGTTCAACGACAAGATCCGCGCGGTCGGCGGCCGGATGTTCGTGATGTACGGGCAGACCGAGGCGTCGCCCCGGATGACCACCGTGCCTGCCGAGCGGCTGGCCGAAAAGCTCGGTTCCGCCGGGCCTGCCTTGCCCGGCGGCGCGTTCGCGGTCCGGCGTGACGACGGGTCCGAGACGACGCATCCGAAAATTGTCGGTGAGGTCGTCTACCGTGGTCCCAACGTGATGATGGGCTATGCCGACGACGAGTCGGAGCTGGCCAAGGGTGACGAGTACGGCGGCGTGCTGGCCACCGGTGACCTGGGATATCTCGACGAGGACGGGTTCCTGTTCATCACCGGGCGGCTCAAGCGCATCGGCAAGGTCTTCGGCAACCGGGTCAGCCTCGACGATCTCGAGCAGGCGGTGCGCACCGCCGCCGTCGGGATCGACGTCGTGGCCGCCGTTCCCGCCGGGGACAAGGTCGTGCTGTTCGCCGAAGGGGCGGACAAGGACATCTGCAAGGACGCGTCGAAGGCGCTGTCCGAGCGGCTGCACCTGCACACCAGCGGGTTCGACGTGCGGCCCATCGACACCGTGCCGCTGCTGGCCAGCGGCAAGATCGACTACCGGACGTTGGAGGGGCAGGTATGAGTGTGTTCACTCGGTCGCAGGCCGAGCGGGAGGCGTCGCTGCTGCCCGAGCTCGCCGAGCTGACCGCGCACCATCGCGCGAATTCCGTGGGCTACCAACGAATTCTGTCGTCGCTGGGCATCGCGGAAGACACGAGGTTCGAGCGCATCGCCGACCTGCCCTGGCTGCCGGTGCGCATGTTCAAGACACACGATCTCAAGAGCATCCCGGACGCCGAGGTGTTCAAGACGCTGACCTCGTCCGGCACCACCGGGGCGGGTGCGTCGCGGATCTACCTGGACAAGGACGCCGCCGCGGCGCAGACGAAACAGCTCGGCGCCACGCTGCAGGAGGTTCTCGGCGGCGAGCGGCTGCCGATGCTGATGGTCGACACCATCGGCATTATCAAGAACCGCCGGTCGTTCTCGGCACGCGGCGCGGGCGTGCTGGGTATGGCGAATTTCGGCCGTAAGCACACCTACGTGCTCGACGAGAACGACAAGCCGGACATCGAAGCGGTGAAGAAGTTCCTCGCCGAGTACGGGGACAAGCCGTTCCTGATCTTCGGTTTCACCTTCATGGTGTGGCTGTATCTGTACGAGGTGGCGCGGGACAACGGGCTCGACCTGTCCAACGGCATCCTCATCCACTCCGGCGGCTGGAAGAAGCTGATCGACCGCGCGGTCGACAACACCGAGTTCCGCCGCCGGTTCAAAGAGGACACCGGGCTCACCCGGATCCACAACTACTACGGCATGATCGAGCAGATCGGCACGGTCTTCCTCGAAGGCCCGTCCGGGAACTCCTTGTACTGCCCCAATTTTGCGGACGTCGTGATCCGGAACCCGGAGACCTGGGAAGAGCAGCCGGTCGGCGAGCCGGGCGTCATCGAGGTCGTCTCGACGCTCCCGCGCTCCTACCCCGGGCACGTCCTGCTCACCGAGGATCTGGGCGTGTACAACGGAATCGACGACGGTGACTGGCCGGGCAAGCACTTCTCGGTGCTCGGCCGCCTGCCCAAGGCCGAGGCCCGTGGCTGCTCCGACACGTTCTCCGGGGGTGCGGCCGCGTGAATGCCTTGACTCAGCGCTTCCCGCTGGCCGACTCGATCGAGGTCGGCGCGCTCGTCGACGAGCTGCGTGCCGAGCCGCCGGGCGGGCGCCTGCGCGTGGGTGATCCGCGCATCGTCGAATTCGTCACGAAGTTCGCGCGTAAGCTGCTCGCGCCCGCGACCGCACGCCGGTTCCCTGAGCTGGCCTCACTGGGTTTCTTCCTGCGCAAGGGAGAAATCGCCAAGGCGCTGTCTACTCTGGACACTTCGGGTGACGCCCTGCGGTTCCCGCGCGGGCTGGTCTTCCACGTGCCACCGGCCAATGTGGATACCATCTTCGTGTACTCGTGGGCGTTGTCCGCGCTGGCGGGCAACCACAACGTCGTCCGCGTCTCCTCGCGTTCGGCGGGGGCGGCCGAGGCCGTGCTCGACGCGCTGAACGACGCGTTGTCCGAAGTGGACCCGGCGACCGCGGCGGCGATCACCGCCACCCAGCGCATGGTCACCTACGACCGCAGCGACGAGATCAGCGGCGCCCTGTCGCTGGCGGCGGACCTGCGGGTGATCTGGGGCGGCGACGCCTCGGTCGCGGCGCTGCGGAAGTACCCGCTGGCCCCGCACGCCCGTGACCTGACCTTCCCGGATCGCTCGTCGTTCGCGGTGGCGTCGGTCGCGGGCTGGCAGAACGCGACCGAAGACCAGCGCCGCGCGGCCGCCGAAGGCTTCTACAACGACTCGTACTGGTTCGACCAGGCGGCGTGCTCGTCGCCGCGTGCCGTGTTCTGGGTCGGCGACGCCGAGGGCGCGAAGGCGGCCGGGAGCGAGTTCCGCACGTTGCTCGCCGAGGTGCTGGCCACGAAACAGCACGTCACCGAGCCCGCGATGGCCGTGCAGAAGCGTGTCTCGGCGTACGGCGCCGCGGTGGACGGCATCGCCACCGCCATCTCGTTCGAAGGCGCGGGCGCCGACCGGAACGGTCTGGCCACTTTGGAGCTGGCCGATCCGGCGAGCCTGCCGCGGGAGTGGCTGGGCGCGGGCACCTTCGCCAACGCTCGGGTCGACACGCTGGGCGAGCTGGTCCCGATCGTGCTCCGCAAGGATCAGACCGTCAGTCAATTCGGCTTCAGTGCTGAGGAATTGACGGAATTCGTGACGGAATTGGCCGGACGCGGTGTCGACCGGATCGTTCCGTTCGGATCGGCCCTCACCTTCTCGGCGGTCTGGGACGGTTACGATCTGCTGGCCGAATTCAGCCGCCTGGTCACGGTGCAGGCCTGACTTGCCGTTTCCATGGCCGTGAGGAGTGCCAGTGTTTGTCCGGGAACCCGAGTCCGCGGTCGCGTCGCCCGAGCGCTCCCGCCGCGCTTTTAAAGGGGTTGCCCGTGACGACCACCGTTGAGCCGGAGGGAACCGGATCCGGCAAAGAGGGGACCACGGTCCTCGCGCAGCCGAAATCCGCCAAGGCCAGGATCCTCGACGTCGTCCGCTGGGTCGCGATCATCGCCGTCGTCGGATTCGCGGCCAAGGCACTCGTGTCGCATTGGGACGAGTTCTGGCACACGCTGTCCGACGTCGCCTGGCAGTCCTCGCTGCTGAGCCTGCTCGCGCTCGTCGCGGCGATCATGGTCTCCACCTACGGGTGGCAGGCGATGGTCGACGATCTCGGCGCCCCGATCGGCTACGCCCGCGGCTCGCAGATCTGCCTGGTCGGCTCGCTCGGCAAGTACGTCCCCGGCTCGGTGTGGGCGTACCTGCTGCAGATGGAGCTGGGCCGCAAGGCGGGCCTGGCCAGGGCGCGGATCTTCACCGCGTCGCTGATCCAGCTCGGCGTCGGCGTGGTGTCCGCGCTCGTCGTGTCGCTGCTCGCGGCGCCCGCGGTGTTCAGCAACAGCCCCCGCGCGCTGTGGCTGTTCGTGCTCATCCCGGTCGGCCTCGCGATGTTGCACCCGAAGGTGCTGACCTGGGGTACCTCGCTGGTGCTGCGGATCCTGCGCCGTCCGGGGCTGGAGCACCCGCTCGGCTGGGCGGTGGTCGGCAAGGTCTTCGGCGCGTCGACGGCGGCATGGGCGTTGCAGGGCGTGCACCTGTGGCTGCTGGCCAACTCGGTCGGCGCGCCCGGGCTCGACGGGTTCATCCTGTGCGTCGGCGCGATGGCCGTGTCGATGACGGTCGGCACGTTCGCGTTCATCCTGCCCAGCGGCGTCGGCGTCCGCGAGGTCGCTCAGGTCGCGGTCCTCACCGCGAGCGGCCTCACCGTCGGCCAGGCCACGGCGTTCGCCGTCGCGTCGCGCGTGATGTTCACCCTCGCCGACCTGCTCACCGCCGGCGGCGCCGCGGTCGCCGCGCGCGCCAGCGCCTCGCGTCCCCTCACCTCCGCCTGATCCCTTCGCCTGCCGCGCGTCCTCCGATACGTCCGAACGGCTGATCACGTGCGCGCGATCCCGGCCGAATGAGTGACACAGGGGGAAGATTCGCGGGAATCGTCCCGTGCTGACTGACCCGCACGCAACATCCTGCCAGGATGATCGATAATCATTCGCACGCGGTGAGAACGCGGCAGGCGGTCGAGGATTGGGGGCCGGGTGGTTTACGCGGTCGTCGGCGCCTGGCTCCTGCTGGCCGCGCTCATCGTCACCACCTGGGGCCGGATCGCCACCGTGCCCGGCTGGCGCGGCTTCGTGCTCACCCTCGTCCTCGGGTTCTCGCTGCTGCACCAGCTGCTGTTCGCCACTATCACCGAAGACGCTTTCATCGCGTTCCGGTACGCGGCCAACATCGCCGACGGGAACGGGCCGGTGTTCAACGCGGGCGAGCGGGTCGAGGGCTACGCGAATTTCCTGTGGCTCGTGCTCATCTCCTTGCCGAAGGCCGCTTTCGGCATCGGTGTCGAAGGCGCGGCGGTCACCCTCGGGGCGATCGCCGCGCTCGGTTCGGTTCTGCTCACGTATTTCCTGGTGAACCGGATCGTCGAGCGGGCACTGCCGGAGGGCGCCGAACCCCGCCCCGCGCTCGGCGTCGCCGCCGCGCTGCTCACCGCGGGCGCCAGCGGGCTGGCCGTCTACGGGCCGTCCGGCACCGAAATGCCGCTGTTCGTCCTCCTGCTGCTTTCCGTCTGCTACGCGCTCGCGGCCCGGCGCCCGGTCGTCGCGGGGGTGCTCGTCGCGTTCGCCGTGATGACCCGGCCGGACGGGCTCGTGGTGGCGGTCCTCGCCGGACTGTGGCTGGTGTTCGCCGCGATCCGGGGCAAGCACAGCTGGTGGGCGCCCGCCGGGTACACGCTCGGCGCGCTGGTGTTCCTCGTGCCGTGGACGGCCTGGCGCGTCACGTACTACGGCCACCTGCTGCCGACGGCGATCGACGCGCGGATGAGCGGCACGTTCGGCGCGCGGGTTGCCGAGGGCTGGCATTACCTGTCCGGATTTTCCCTGGTGCATCAGGGTTTCCTGTTGGTCGGCCTGGTCGCGGCTGTCGCGTTGCTGCTGCGTCGCGGCGGACCGGACATCGAGGCCCGCTCGGTCGTCTGGCTGCTGTTCGCCGTCGCGGCGGGGCTGGCGGTGTTCGCGGTCCTGCTGGGTGGCGACAGTTCGTTGTCGTGGCGTCAGCTGGTGCCGCTACCGCCGCTGCTCGCCGTCGCGTCCGTATCGGCGTACGGCGTGCTGACCGCCGTCGCCACCGCGAAGCCGTCTCCGCGTCCGAGGGCATGGCCGGCCGGCACCCGCCTGGTTCCGGTGGCCGCCGCGGGACTCGCCGGGATCGCCGTGCTGGTTTCGGTGTTCAGCCCGGACATGCTCGACCGTGTCCGCGAGTGGCAGGCGCGGGGCGCGCAGCTGTCGGAGATCGGCTCGTGGCTGGGGGATTACCTGCCGCCGGGGTCGGTGATCAGCGCGTCCTCGCCGGGGGCGCTGGCGTACGAGATGGGGCCGCAGTTGCTCGTCGTCGACGTCCTCGGCCAGACCGACGACCACATCGCCCGGGAGGGGCGGCGCGAGCGGGGCGTCGTCACCGACTACGACTACGTGGTGAACGCGCGGCGCCCGACGGTCGCCGTGCCGACCGAGACCGGATACTCCGAAAGCCAGCGGTGCACCATCGACCCGATCTACGCGGGGAAGTACCAGGTCGCCACGTTCCACCGGGAAGGGACGTCGTACTGGGTCGCGTTGTACCCGCGCACGGAACAGGCGCAGACCGTTGTCGACGACCTCGACAAGGCGCCGGAATTTCGTCACGTACCTTGCCCCTCGTGAGTGTCGACACCGCGCCGAGCCCAGCACCGATCGCGCGGTTTCGGGAGGAAGCGCTTCTCGGCCTCGGTGTCTTCGGCGCCACGCTGACGGTGCTGCTGATCCGGTTCCTGGTGCCTCGCCCGGTCGGGATGTCCGACAACGGCGATGGATTCCGGGTGCTGTGCGGGGCCGGGATTCCGTGGCAGAGCCGTCCGGAACCGTTCGCGCGCTTCGTTTACGACGTGCCGGGCGAGACCTGCGAGCCCACCTATCTGCTGAGTCAGAGCTGGCTCGCCCGCGCCGCACGAGGGATCGGTGATCTGTTCGGAGAGCACGGGTCACTGAGTCTGACAGTGCTCGGAATTGTGAGCAGTGCTCTCGTCGCGGTGGCGATCGCGGCGATCGTTCTCGGGCTGCCGTATGGCCGCGGCGTGCGGATCGCGGTGGCGGCCGGATTGCTGCTGGTCGCCGGTGATTCGGCGTTCTTCGGCTACTTCGCCTCGGTACTCGGTGAGGGCGCAGCGTTCCTGGGGCTGCTGCTGGCGGTCGGCGGACTCCTGCTCATGGCCCGCAGCGGATGGTGGACCTACGCGGGCATGGCGGTGACGGTCTTCGGCGGAGTCGTCGCCGTCAACGCCAAGGTCCAGACCCTGATGATCCTGCCCCTGCTCGCCATCGCCGTGCTGCTGACCCGGCCGGGTGGCCGCCGGGGGCTCGCGCGCTGGGTGCCGTCGCTGCTCGTCGTCGGCGTGCTCGGCGGAGTGACGCTGTACGCACAGCAAACCGTCGAGCCCGCGAAAGCACCCGATGGCACGCTGGCGGCACGTCCTGGTGACGACTCGCGTGAGATCAACGTGTTCAACACCGTCTTCATGACCATTGTCGACGGGAAGCACGACACCCAGGCCGACCTCGCGGCTCTCGGGCTGCCGCCGACGTTCGCGAAGTACGCGGGCAACGGCTGGTGGCACCCGAACCCGGCGACGCTCGACTCCGAATACCCGCGCTACCGCGACAAGCTGAGCCGTCACAACGTCGTGGGCTACTTCGCGAGTCACCCCGGACGCACCCTCGAGGTGCTGAACCGCGCGGCGGGCGATCTGCTCACCGCCCGCCCGGACTATCTCGGCAGTTTCGACATCTCCGCCGGGCTGCCGCCGCACGCGCAGGAGTACCGGATGCCGGTGGTGTCCGGGCTGACCGGCTTGCTCGCGCCGCTACGGCTGTTCGCACTGGTCCCGTTGTGGCTGTTCGTCGCCTGGCGCGGCCTGCGGCAGTGGCGGACCGCGCTGGGCGTCGTCCTCGGCCTGCTGCTGACCGTCGCGGTGGGCCAGTTCGTCCTGGCCGCGCTGGGTGACGGCATCGAGAACATCAAGCACCAGGCGGTGGCACTCTTCGCGACCCTGCTCGCCGTGCCGCTCGCGCTGCTCCCGCGCGGGTCCGGTCGCCAGGACCCGGTGATCTGGTCCGCAAAACCTACGCATCCGTAGGTTTCTTCCCTGCGGTCACGTAGCCTTGCGGAATGGCTGAGCTGGTGTACCCGCCCGTGATCGCGGCGGCGAAGTTGATGTTCCGGGTGCTGGACAACCGCATCCGGATCGAGGGCGCGGAGCACATCCCGGCCACCGGCGGCGCGGTCATCGCGTGCACGCACGTGAGCTACCTCGACTTCATCTACTGCGGCCTCGGCGCCCGCCCGGCGAAGCGGCTGGTGCGGTTCATGGCGAAGAAGCAGATCTTCGAGAACCGGATCGCCGGGCCGCTGATGCGCGGGATGCGGCACATCCCGGTCGACAGGGCGGCCGGGCTGGCCTCCTACCGCGAGGCCGTCGAGCGGCTGAAGGCGGGCGAGGTCGTCGGCGTGTTCCCGGAGGCCACGATCAGTCAGTCGTTCACGGTCAAGGAGATCAAGTCCGGCGCGGTGCGGATGGCCGCGGAAGCCTGCGTGCCGGTGGTGCCGATGGCACTGTGGGGCACGCAGCGCCTGTGGACCAAGGGCAGGCCGAAGAACCTGACCCAGCGGCACGTGCCGATCTCGATCATCGCCGGGGAACCGCTGCGGCCGGGCGCCGACGAGGACCCCGAAACGCTGTCCAAGGACCTGCGCGTGCGCATGGGAGCGCTGCTGGACCGCGCCCAGGCCGCCTACCCGGACAAGCCCGCCTCCGACGACGAACGCTGGTGGCTCCCCGCTCATCTCGGCGGCACCGCCCCGACCCCGGAAGAAGCCAGGGAACTGGACCGGAAACGCTGAGGCTCCGCCAGACCGCCGCTTTCCCCAGTTGTCCACAGGCACCTCCCGGTGTGGACAACTCCGGCCTCCCAGCCCCGTTTCCGGAGTTTCCGTCGCACCCCGGCGATAGGCTGGTTCAGGGGGGCGCCCCTGCGGATGGAGGGTCCGGCGAACCCCGTTTCCGTGGTTGCGGCAAGCCCTCACCGCGGATGTCCGGCTCGTGACTGCGCCCCCGTCCCCCCGTTCCCCACCCCCGCCCGCCCACCCGGAAGTGTCCTTTATGGATCGTGCTGCCGTGAAGGCCTCCTTCACGGCGTTGAGCGCTGGGAAGGAGTCCTTCACGGCGTTCGGCGGGCCGGGGAAGGTGTGACTGTCGGGGTGTGTGTTGCTCGCGGGCTCGGCGTGATGATGCTGGGCTTCGCGCGGTGGCCTCGCGTGTCGGGGGGGCGGCCCACGGGCCCCAGAAAACCACAAAAACGACCCGAAGACCCCCAAACACAAAAACAAAAAACAAAAACCCCACCCAAACC
>NZ_JBHYIQ010000019.1:0-7994 GCF_042739895.1 Amycolatopsis sp. NPDC059021 | reverse complement strand
CGCGTTGTCCTCGCGTGTCGCGAACGCTCCGTTCGCGACGATCAACGTCTCCAACGGAGCGTTCGCGACCAAAGGGACTCGCGAAGCGGAGCACACCCCGAGGCAACCGGCGCGATACCCACGGAGCCACGTAGCCACAAAAGCGAACCCTGGCCAGCACTTCCGACTGCAACACAACCCAAAGTGTCTATTGTGGACACTTCGCAACTCGCGTCAGAACCAGCGTTCGAGAACCTGGGCGACACCGTCTTCGCCAGCGGGACCGGTGATCTCGTCGGCGATCTTCACCACGGCACGGTGGCCGTTCGTCATGGCCACACCGTGCCCGGCCCACGTGAGCATTTCGACGTCGTTCGGCATGTCCCCGAAGGCGATGATCCGTTCCCGGGGCACCCCGAGCCGCTCGGCCACCTCGGCGAGGCCGGTCGCCTTCGTGATCCCGTGCGCGGCGAGTTCGATCAGCCCGCCGGAGGACGAGTAGGTGACGTCCACCGCGCCGTCGAGCAGCTCGCGCGCCGCGAGCGCCATCTCGTCGGACTCCATCCCGCGCTTGCTGATCAGCAGTTTGATCGCCGGGTGGCCCAGCACCTCCGCACGCGGCGCGTAGCGACCTTCGCCGTCGCCCCACGGATTGTGGTACTCGGGTTCGATCACGAAGTTGCGCAGGTCGGACTCGTCGAGTGGGCCGAGATCGACCCGCTCCGCGGCCAGCCGGCAGCCGGGCAGCGCGCTGTCCAGGGTCGCCGCGATGTCGTGCAGCAGCTCCGGCTCCAGCAGGCCGTGCACCGCGACGACCTCGCCGCGGCCGATGTCGTAGAGCACCGCCCCGTTCGCGCACACCGCGTACCCGGTCAGGCCCAGCGGCCCGGCCACCGGCGCGATCCACCGGGGCGGGCGGCCGCTGGCCAGCACGAAGGGCACACCGTCTTCGAGTACCCGGCGCACGACGGCGATCGTGCGTTCGCTCGGCACCTCGGCGGGGCCGAGCAGGGTGCCGTCGACGTCGGACGCGATCAACAGAGGCTTCTCCACTCCCTCATTGTCCCTGAAGCGCCCGGGAGATCATCCGGTTTGCGCGATAGCCGACATCGCCGCCTCCGCCCTCCGGAGGGTAGGTGACCCTCACTGCTACGGTCCGGGCGTGCGAGTAGGCATCGTGATCCTTCCGGAAGACCGTTGGTGGGCCGCCGAGCCGAAGTGGCGTGCCGCCGAGGAGTACGGCTTCGACCATGCGTGGACGTACGACCATCTCGGCTGGCGCACCCTGATCGACGGGCCGTGGTTCTCCGCGATCCCGACGCTCACCGCGGCGGCGACGGTCACCTCGCGGATCAAGCTGGGCACGTTCGTCGCCTCGCCGGTCGCCCGGCACCCGGTGCCGTTCGCGCGCGAGCTGATCACCCTCGACGACATCTCCGACGGCCGGTTCGTCCTCGGCGTCGGCGCGGGCGTCGACCACACCCGGTACGACTCCGCCGTGTTCGACGGCCCCGAGCTGACCACCCGCCAGCGCGCCGACCGGTTCACCGAGTTCGTCGAAGCGCTCGACGGGCTGCTCATGACCGACAAGTTCGACTACGCGGGCGAGTACTACCGCGCCAAGGGCGCCCGGAACCCGCCCGGCACGGTCCAGCGTCCCCGGCTGCCGTTCGTGGTCGCCGCCAACGGTCCGCGCACGATGACGCTCGCCGCGCGCTTCGGCGCGGGCTGGGTGACCACCGGCAAGGGCGGGGACACCCTCGACGGCTGGTGGAAGGGTGTCGCGGAGCTGTCCGCGCTCTTCGACGAGCGCGCCACGGCCGCGGGCCGCGACGTCTCGACCGTGGAACGGCACCTGAGCCTGGACGCGTCCCCGTTGTACTCGCTGTCCAGCGTCGAGGCCTTCCGCGACGCCGCCGGACGAGCCGCCGAGCTGGGCTTCACGGACATCCTCGTCCACTGGCCGCGCTCCGGTGAGCCGTACCAGGGCCGTGAGCTCGTGCTCGAGAAGGTCGCGAGCGACGTCCTTCCGGGTCTTCAGGCCTCGTAGGCCTTACGACGAACGGGTGACAATCGTCGCGCTCGGAAACCGATTACCCGTGCCGATCGTCGAGCAAGTAGGACGTCTGGGGGACGGCCCGTAAGGCACCCGGGGGTGATCGGGGAACGGGCGGGGGGGGGGGTGGGGGGGGCCCGCCCCGTACGGCCCCGGGGGGTGCGGGGGCAGGGGGCGGCCCTGGTCCCGGGGCGCGGGGCTCCGGCGTTCCCGTGGACCGCGAGGCGGGCTTGCTGTTCGCAAGCCCTTCGGCCTTGCTCCCGGTGCCCGCAGTATCTACCCGGGGGACAACCCCCGGACCCCCAGCGCGCGACGCGTGTCGCCTTGTGCTGTTCGCCGGCCCCGTCACTTCACGATCGTGTAAATCGCCGCGCCGGGATTGGCGTAGTCGCGACGCAGGAAGTCCAGCCCTTCCAGGTTCCGCAGCCCCGGCGAGGGCAGCCCGTTCACCACGATCGAACCGCTGCCGATCAGCACGTGGTGGATGTTCAGCCGCCGCACCGCGGCCCGCACCTCGGGATCGGTGTCGTACTCGCGGAAGTGCAGCGCCAGGTACGCCGCGTCCTTCGGCGGCACCCCGGCGTCGTAGTGCGCGGCCACCGGGTGCACCCCGGCGATCGCGTACATCCACGCCGTGCCGTCGAGCCGGTCGTTGAGCACCTTCTCGTCCGCCGGGATGTGCATCCGGCCCAGCTCGGCCATCGCCGTCAGCTCGTCGGCGCTGACCGGCGGCACGACCTCGCCGGGCAGTCCGTTGTAGTAGAGCAGGGAAACCGCTTTCGCGTTCGCCGTGTTCAGGAACCCGCCGGTCACCACCGCGAACAGCGCGACCACCACCGCCGCGCTGACCAGGCCGAACCGCGCGGTCAGCCGCGGCCGGGCCCGCAGCCACGCACGCTGGGTGACGAGCTTCGCGAGCCAGCGCTGCAACTGGGCCATCCCGTGCGCCGCCAGCAGGCACAGCGGGATCGCGGCCAGCGCCATCAGCCGGTACCGGTCGTTCCACCACGGCCGCGAGAGCGCGATCACCCACTCGGTGTCACCGTAGGACGCGACCAGCACGAACAACGTGCTCAGCAGGATCGCCGAGAGCAGCAACCAGCGCATCCCGCGCAGCGCGAGGAAGCTCAGCACCCCCACAGCGAACAGGGCGGTCAGCCAGAGCTGCGGATCGGGCAGCACCTGGTGGAACGTGGCGAGCAGCGCCAGCGACTTGAGCACCGGCAGATGCGAGCCCCACGGGTGATACGGGTACGAACTCGACGTGAAGCCGATCGCCCCGAAGATCATCGGCGACGCCAGCACGCCCGCCACCAGCATCACCGGCAGCATCCGCAGCAGGTCCCCGCCGACGACCCGGCCGAACCCCTTGCCCTCGGCGCCGCCGTCGGCGCCGCGGCCGCGCAGCACGCGGTACCAGCGCTGCACGACCAGCGGGAAGGCGAACAGGATCGCGCCGAACAACGCGCTGGAGTGCGCGGCGAGCAGCCCGACCGCGCTCAGTGCCAGCACCGCGCCGCTTCCGATGTCCGGATGCACGAGGTACCGCTGCAGCGCGACCACCGCGAGCGGCGTCAGGACGATGCCCAGCGCGAACGGCAGCAGCCCGCTCGACACCTGCTCGTAGGCGCCCGTCGTCGCGGTCCCTGCGACCAGCGCGGCACAGCCCGCGAACACCGCGCGGCCGCCGAGCTGGCGGACCAGCGCGACCAGAGCCAGCGCGAAGAGCCCCGCGGTCGGCATCGTGATCGCGTTCAGCGTGACCGGGATCGTCGTGCCGGAAAGCTGGTAGACCAGCGCGCCGACCAGGTGATAGCCGTTCGGATAGAAGTTCCCGTCCGGATACCAGTTGAGCTTGCTCATCCCGGTGAGCGAGCCGTCGCCGGTGTCGGCGATGTAGCGGATGCCGTTCGCGTGGTAGACGGTGTCCCAGCGCTGGAAGACCGCGGTCGTGCCGCCCTTGGCCGACAGCACCGCGATGATCGACAGGCCGAGTGCCAGCACGATGCAGGCCGCGACGGCGACGTGCGCGCGGCGCGTCCAGGTCACCCCCGGTTCGGCCGCGCCGGGGGAGGACCAGCCTCTGGCCAGTGCGAGCCTGCGCAGCCCGTACACGACCCCCGCGATCAGCAGCGTGCAGCCGGCGACGCTGAGGGTGTTGTACGGGAGATGAATTTTCGCCAGCCACGGGCCGGCGAGCCCGGTGACGGTGTGGCTCAGCAGCGGCGCGAGCCCGGCCAGCGCCCAGCCACGCAGGCCCGCCGCCAGCCCGATGAGGCCGCCGGGCAGCGCCAGCACGCCGACGTAGGTGGCGAGCGCGCCGAAATAGCTCCAGAAGTCGTCGGGTGTCGGCACTGCTTCCCTGTTGGATCGAGGTGAAATACGACGGTCGGTGCGGGTCGCGGTGAGCGACTGCGTACCCTGGGCGCCCGTGAGCGCGCACACGAACCCCGCCAACAGTACTGAACGCGATTTCGCAGGTTACGACCTCGTCGTCGTCGGCTCCGGTTTCTTCGGGCTGACCGTCGCCGAGCGGGCCGCGGCCGAGCTCGGCAAGAAGGTCCTCGTGCTCGACCGGCGCAGCCACATCGGTGGCAACGCCTACTCCGAGGCCGAGCCCGAGACCGGCATCGAGGTGCACAAGTACGGAGCGCACCTGTTCCACACGTCGAACAAGCGGGTCTGGGAGTACGTCAACCGCTTCACCGAGTTCACGAACTACCAGCACCGGGTGTTCGCGCGGGTCAAGGACCAGGTCTACTCGTTCCCGATGAACCTGGCGCTGATCAACCAGTTCTTCGGGAAGTCGCACACCCCGGACGAGGCCCGCGAGCTCATCGCCAAGCAGGCGTCCGAGTTCGAGACCGAGAACGCGCAGAACCTGGAGGAGAAGGCCATCTCGCTGATCGGCCGCCCCCTCTACGAGGCGTTCATCCGCGGGTACACCGCGAAGCAGTGGGAGAACGACCCCAAGAACCTGGGCGCCAACATCATCACGCGCCTGCCGGTCCGCTACACGTTCGACAACCGGTACTTCAACGACACCTACGAGGGCCTGCCCGTCAACGGGTACACCGCGTGGCTCGAGAAGATGGCCGAGCACGAGAACATCGAGATCCGGCTGAACGTCGACTACTTCGACGTGCGCGACCAGATCCCGGCGGGCACGCCGACCGTCTACACCGGGCCGCTGGACCGCTACTTCGGCTACTCGGCAGGCCGGTTCACCTGGCGCACCGTCGACTTCGAGTCCGAGGTCGCGGACACCGGTGACTTCCAGGGCACCTCGGTCGTCAACTACAACGACCAGGAAGTGCCCTACACCCGCATCATCGAGTTCCGCCACTTCCACCCGGAGCGGGACTACCCGAAGGACAAAACGGTCATCTTCCGCGAGTACTCCCGGTTCGCGGGCGAGAACGACGAGCCGTACTACCCGATCAACACCCCGGAGAACCGCGAGAAGCTCGAGGCCTACCGCGAGCTGGCCAAGGTCGAGGCGCGCGAGAAGAACGTCCTGTTCGGCGGGCGGCTGGGGACCTACAAGTACCTGGACATGCACATGGCGATCGGTTCGGCGCTGTCGATGTTCGACAACAAGATCGCGCCACACCTGACCGATGGCGCGCCTCTCGACGGGTCCATCGATGCTTGAGAAGGGCACGCCGACGGGCGAAATCGCGGTCCTCTCGAAGGCGCAGAGCTTTCTGAAGAGTGACATCTCGGTGAAAGCCGCGCGCGGCATGTCGCACTTCGGCGAGCACGCGATCGGCTGGTTCAGCATTGGCCTGATCGGCGCCGCGGTCGACAAGAAGCGACGCAAGGACTGGCTGATCGCGGCGGGCGGCGTGGTGGGCGCGCACGCCGCGTCGATCGCGGTGAAACGCGTGGTCAGGCGGCCGCGACCGGACGACCCGAGCGTCGAGGTTCTGGTCGGTACGCCGAGCAAGCTGAGCTTCCCGTCGTCGCACGCGACGTCCACTACGGCGGCGGCGGTGCTCTACTCCGGATTGACCGGGCGTAACCTGGTGCCCGCCTTGGTACCGCCGATGCTGGCTTCCCGGCTCGTGCTCGGCGTCCATTACCCGACCGACGTACTGGCCGGAGCGGCCCTGGGAGGGCTCGTCGGTGGTCTCCTTCGACGAAAGCTGAAGAAGCGAATATGAGCGAAACGACCGAGCGATTAGAAGACAGCGGTGACGTGCCCGCCGGGCCGGAGACCTCCAGCACGGAGACCCCGGCCCCGGCGGCACCCGTCACGGCGGCCAAGGGGCCACTGGGCCTGGTCGGCGGGATCGTCAAGACGGCCCGGCCGAAGCAGTGGGTGAAGAACGTCCTCGTCTTCGCGGCGCCGTTCTTCGCCTTCTCCAAGTCGACCGACCGGGCGGGGCTGCTCTTCGCCGCCGCGATCGCCTTCGTGGCGTTCTCGCTGGTGGCGTCCTCGGTCTACCTCATCAACGACGCGATCGACGTCGAGGCCGACCGGGCACACCCGACCAAACGCAACCGGCCCATCGCGGCGGGCATCGTGCCCGTCCCGGTGGCCTACGCGTCGGCCGCGGTGTTCTTCCTGGCCGGTTTCGGCGTCTCGTTCGCGGCGAGCTGGCAGCTGGCCGTGGTGCTCGCGGTGTACGAGGCCGTGCAGCTCGGCTACTGCTTCGGCCTCAAGCACCAGCCGGTGGTCGACCTCGCCATCGTCGGTTCGGGCTTCCTGATGCGCTCGATCGCCGGTGGTGTCGCGGCCGCGGTCCCGATGTCGCAGTGGTTCCTGCTGGTCACCGCGTTCGGCTCGCTGTTCATGGTCGCGGGCAAGCGGTACGCGGAGGTCATGCTCTTCGAGCGCACCGGCGCGAAGATCCGCGCCTCGCTGAAGAAGTACTCGGCGAGCTACCTGCGGTTCGTCTGGGCGACGTCCGCGGCGATCCTGATCATGTCCTACTGCCTGTGGGCGTTCGAGATCCGCCAGCACGAGCACAACTCGGTGTGGGCGGTCGTCTCGATGGTGCCGTTCGTGGTCGCGGTGCTGCGCTACGCGGTCGACGTCGACAGCGGGAACGGGGGCGAGCCCGAGGAGATCGTGCTGCGTGACCGCGTGCTCCAGGTCCTCGGCGGAGTCTTGGTCATCACGCTGTTCCTGTCGTTCTACCTGTAGGCAATCAACAGCTCCTGTACAGCGTTCACACAGGAACCGGGCTCATGCTCGGTGACGGGCCGGGTGAAATGCCCGGTCCGGTGAACCACAGGGAGCATGAGATGACCCATCCCGCAGACCCGTCGCGGGACCCCGCGACGGGTGCCGTGCCGCCAGCGGGTGCCGGAGAACCCACCGTCGAACAGCCTGCGGCCGCCGCCGAGGGCACGCCGCCGGTTCCGCCGGCGGCTTCGCAGCCCACGGTCGAACAGCCGGCCGCGAACCAGACCGCCGAACACGCCGAGCAGGCCCCTCCCGGCGCCACTCCGCCACCGCCTGCCGGGGGTACGCCGCCTCCGCCGCCTGGCACCTGGGGTGCCCCCGCCGCGGCAGCGCAGCCCCGGCAGCCCGGTGGCTTCCGCCGCTTCGTCGCGCACCGGGCGACCCAGCTGGTCGCGGTCGGGGTGCTCGGGCTCGTGGTCGGCGGCGGGGTCGTCGGCATCGTCGCCGCGGCCACCCATCACGACGGCAAGCGCCCCGGCATCGCGCGCATGCACCACCAGCGTGACGGTGGTGGCCCGCGCGGTCACGGCAACTTCGGGCCCGGCCAGAACGGCCGTGGCGGCGCCGAGGCCCCCGGCTACGGCGGCTGACTCCGCTGGTCCGTGAATGCCAAGCCGACCACGCCGCCCGATGTCGCGAACGCTCCGTTGCCGACGATGAACGTCCCGAACGGAGCTTTCGCGACAACCAAAACCGCAGCACCACGCCACACCCCACCCCCCCGGGACCGAATGCCGTGAAGGCCTCCTTCACAACGCTCAACGC
>NZ_JBHYIQ010000018.1:101064-128729 GCF_042739895.1 Amycolatopsis sp. NPDC059021 | reverse complement strand
CATACTATATTATGCTGTTCTTTCTTTTGAGTGCGCGTGCGCGAGAGCCCTCGGCCCTCTTCGGTTGTGGCCCTCCACCGCGCCGCCACGCCGCGGTCAGGGCTTCGGCGGGCGGGTGGTGTCGTCGGGGTTTTCGAGGGAGACGAGCAGTGTGCGCAGGTCGTCGTTGAGCCGTCGCATGCGGGTGGGGGAGAGCACCGAGAGCAGCGCGCTCTCGGCCTCGGTCTTGGCGCCGAACACGTGGACCGCGCGCTCCCTGCCGTCGTCGGTCAGCGCCACGAGCACCGACCGCCGGTCGCCGGGGTCGGGTTCCCTGGTCACCCAGCCCTTGCGTTCGAGCCGGTTCACCCGGTTCGTCACCGCGCCCGAGGTCAGCTGGAGCTGGGTCATCAGCTGTCCCGCGGACAGCCGCTGGGCGGGCCGGGCGCGGCTGAGGCAGGCGAGCAGTTCCAGCTCCCACAGCTCGATGTCGTGGGGTGCCAGCTCGCGTTTGATCTCGGTTTCCAGCCGGTGCGCCACCCGGCGCAGGCGGTAGGCCAGCGCCTTCGCCTCCAGTGTGGCGGGGGCGTGGAAATCGGTCAGCGCGGCGACGAGCTCGTCGACCTGGTCCTGACCTGGGGCGGGGGAAGTCACTCCCGGATGCTAACAGCGTGGCGGCGCGGGGAAGGAGCGCTGATTCGTCCACTGTGGAGCACCCCGGCCGGACCCGGGTCGTGTCCTTTGTGGATTGCGCGGTGCCGGGCAGGCGTGTGTGCCGCTCCTGGTCAGGCCAGCAGATGCGCCAGGAGTGCCCTGGCGGCCGGGTTCGTGAGCTCCGGCGCGCGGCCCGCGAGCTGGATCGCCCTGGCCAGGCCCGGTTCGAACCGGGCGAACGGCAGCCCCGACCGCTCGGCGACCGGCTCGGGCACGACGCTGATGCCGAGGCCCGCCGCGACGAGGTCGACCAGCAGCGGCATATGGCTCGCCTCGCACACCCGGTTGTGCCGGATCCCCGCCTCGTCGAACTTGCGGCCGATCATCGACTGCAGCCCGCTGCCGGTGAAGTCGACGAACGGCTCGTCGTCCAGCTCGGTGATCCGGACACGGCGCCGCCGGGCCAGCCGGTGACCGGGGTGGCACAGCAGCACCAGGTTCTGGTTCCACCGGGCGAACTCGTGCAGGCCCTCGGGCAGCGGCTCGTCACCGGCCAGAAAGGACAGATCGAGTTCACCGTGGACGACCGCCGCCGACAGCCGAGGGACCAGGCTTTCCCGCACGTGGATGCGGACGCCGGGGTAGCGCACCCGGAACCGCCCGAGCTGGGCGGGCAGGTCCACCACGGTCAGCGTCTGGATGGTGCCGATCGACACCCGGCCGCTGGTCAGTCCCGCCACCGCCGCCACCTCGCCCCGCGCCGCGACGACGTCGGCGACGATCCGGTGCGCGAGCGGCAGCAGGGCGGTGCCCGCCTCGGTCAGTGCCACCCGGCGGGTGGTGCGCTCGAACAGCGCCGCGCCCAGCTCGGCCTCGAGCTTCCGGATCGACGCGCTCAACGCGGACTGGACGACGTGCACTTCCCTCGCGGCGCCGGTGAAGCTCCCGCACCGCACCACGGCGAGGAAGTGCTCGACCTGCCTCAGCTCCATCGATCGATGATATCGCTCAGCCGGCGGATTCGAGCGAACCACGTCGATCACCGGTGCGGGCGACGACGGTCTCGGCGGGATCCTCGGGGCGGAATGGGCGAAAATGTCACATCCGGTGCCTCTTTGCACCTTGACACATAGTAACCGGCTGAAGCGGTTTTACGCTGTGTGCGCGCAAGATCACGACTGGAGGGACAGCGGCGCTTGAACGCCGGTCCGGCGAAACCTCGTTCAGGCGGAACCGCTGATGAACTTCGTGGGAACGAATGGTGATGAAATGCCGCGTCTCAAAAACATGAGTGACGGGTCGTGTGTCAGCGACGTAAGCACTTCGTCATGGCGGGTCGACGCCACCAAGGCGGTCAGTTACGAGGTCCGCTCCTGCGATCGGGTTTTCGACGTGAATCGCCGCGACCTGCTCGAAGTGGGTGGTGCCGCGAGTGACGGCCCGCGGCGCCGTTTCGTCGTCGTCGACAGTACGGTCGACGAACTGTACGGAGACGCGATCAGGGCGTACTTCGATCATCACGAAGTCACCCATCACATTGTTTCGGTGTGCTCGGGTGAACCAGGAAAAGAGATCCCCGCGGCTCTGCGCATAGCGGAGAGTCTCGATGCCTTCGGGATCGATCGCCGGCGCGAGCCGCTGATCGCCATCGGCGGCGGGGTGCTCATGGACATCGTCGGCCTGGTGGCCAGCCTGTACCGCCGGGGAACCCCGTTCGTCAGGGTCCCCACGACGCTCATCGGATTGGTGGACGCCGGGGTCGGTATCAAGACGGGCGTGAACTTCAACGGCCGCAAGAACCGCTTGGGAACCTACGCCCACGCGGACCTCACGCTGCTGGACCGGACGTTCCTGGCCACGCTCGACCGGCGTCATGTCAGCAATGGCATGGCGGAGATCCTGAAGATGGCGCTCATCAAGGATGCCGCGTTGTTCGATCAGCTGGAAAGATCCGGTGAACTGCTCCTGGACGAGAAGTTCCAGGGCGTCTCCCCGGCAGGGGATCGCGCGGCCGTTTCCGTCCTGAACCTGGCCATCGAAAGCATGCTCGAGGAACTCGCGCCGAACCTGTGGGAAGGGGAGCTGGAACGGTGTGTCGACTATGGACACACCTTCAGCCCGACCATCGAGATGCTCGCGTTGCCCGCCTTGCTGCACGGGGAGGCGGTCTGCGTCGACATGGCCTTCACGACAGCGCTCGCCTGCCGGCGAGGACTGGTGGACGAAACGCAGTGCCGGCGCGTGTTCGCCGTGATGGCCGCGCTCGAGCTGCCCACCTGGAATCCGTTGCTGTTACCGGAAGTTCTCGTCGAAGCGCTGACCGACGCGACCAAGCATCGTGACGGGCAACAGCGGCTGCCCCTGCCCGTCGGCATCGGGAAGGCCGTGTTCGTCAACGACGTGGACGGCGGAGAAATCGCCGAGGCCGTGGGGTTCCAGCAGAAGATGGCCGCGGACGTCGCCGCGGAGGCGGCATGATCCGCGGTCATCTCCGTTCACCACAGTGTCTGCCCGCCTTCGATGACGAGGTTGTGCCCGGTCATGTAGTCCGAGGCTTCGCTCGCCAGGTAGACGATCGCGCCCTGCAGGTCGGTGACCTCGCCTATCCGGCCGGCGGGAATGGCCGACACCCATTCTTTCACCAGCGGCGCGAGCGCCTCGGACTCGTCGATCAACGCCGTCCGGATGATACCGGGGGACATGCAGTTGACCCGGATTCCGCGATCGGCCCATTCGGCGGCCAGTGTCCGGGTCAGGGTGACCACGGCTCCCTTGGAAACGTTGTAGGAAACCTGTTTCTGGGGGTGAGGAACGATGAGTGACGCCATGGACGCGGTGTTGACGATCTTTCCGTATCCACGCGCGAACATCACCCTCGCTTCCTGCTGGCAGGCAAGGAAGACACCCCTGATATTGAGGTTGTGGACCATGTCCCATTCTTCCATGGTCGTTTCCTCGGCGGCCGAGTTGAGGTTGACACCGGCGTTGTTGACCGCGATGTCCAGCCAGCCGAACTCCTTGACCACTTCGCCGACGAAGCCTTCGATGGCGGCAGGATCCGCGACGTCGGCTTGGCAGGCCAGGCAATCGACACCCTTGTCCGCCAGTTCGTCCGCGACGCTCTCGGCTCGATCACGGTCGAGGTCGACGACGGCGACCTTCGCCCCGGCCTCGCCGAGCGCGTGCGCGAAGGCGCGGCCGATCCCCTGTCCGCCGCCGGTCACCAGCGCCGTCTTTCCGTCGAGACGGAAGCGGTCCAGCACATTCTTTCCGGCAACGCCGGAATACACGTCGTCAGGTACGGCAGGCATTATCCCGTCCAATTCTGGGTGAGAGAGGAGATGTCACGGCAATCTAGACGAGCGCGGACAGGCCGTCAACCTCGTCATCCACTGTCCACTGTGAACTGAAGTGACCCGTAGCCGAACACGTCACCGTGACCGGAGAAGCCCATGCCCCCGCCTTTCGATCAAGGACGTCTTGACGCGCTGATGGACGAATCCAGCGTCGACGTCGTCATCGCGACCACGCGCTTCGCCCTGGATCATTTGCTCGGCGGGTACCGGTACTTCTTCTTCGCCAATATGGACGCGATCGGCGTTTCCCGGTACCTGCCCGCGCTCGTGTACCCCAAGGGCGCGGCCGACGACGCCTTTTACATCGGGTGTGGCAACGAAGAGTGGGGAACGGCGGTGTTTCCGCTGTGGGTGCCTGACGTGCAGCACCGGTCGTGGTCGAGTGTGGACACCGCCCACGCGATCGCCGAAGGTCTGCGTAAGCGGCACCTGGACCGTGCCACGGTCGCCGTCGAGAAGGCGTTCCTGCCCGCCGACGCCTGGGACGTGCTGCGTGCCGAGCTGCCGGAAGCGTCCTTTGTAGACGCACATCGCATTCTCGAAGGCGTGCGCGCGGTCAAGTCCGCCCGTGAGCTCGACCTGATCCGGGCCGCGTCGGCCGGGATCATCGATTCCATGGAGGCCACCTTCGCCGCGGCTCGTCCCGGCGATACCAAGGCGGAGATCGTCGAGCGGTTCCGCGGGGAACAGACCAGCCGCGGGATGGTGTTCGACTACTGTCTCGTTTCCTGCGGAGCCGAGTTCAATCGCGCTCCGTCGGACCGCGTCTGGCGAGACGGTGAGGCGTTGTCGCTCGACTCCGGGGGCATGTACCGGGGGTACATCGGGGACTTGGCGCGCATGGGCGTCGCGGGCGAGCCGACCCCGTTGATGGTGGACCTGCTGGCCGAGGTCGAGGCGGTCCAGCAGGCGGCGCGGACGCGGGTCGCCGCCGGACTGCCCGGCGGTGAGATCTTCGGTGCGGCGGAAGACGTCCTCGCCGGCTGTGCGCACGCCGAAGAGATGTTCTTCGTCGCGCACGGCATGGGCTTGATCACCCACGAGGCTCCCCGGCTGACCGGGAGCGGGCCCGTTCCCTATCCCGGCGACCACGCCGACGTCGCTCTCGAGGCCGGGATGGTGCTGTCCCTGGAGACCACTTTGGCCCATCCCGAGGTCGGCATCGTGAAGCTGGAGGACACCCTGATCGTCACGGACGAAGGCTGGGAAGCGCCGGGCGACAGCGCCCGCGGCTGGAACCGGCCCCGGACGGGCGGCACGCGATGAACCTCCGCTCCCGGATCATCGGGCGTGCGCCGCTGGCCGGCCTGATCGTCAAGATGCCCGCCCATTCCGTGGTGGAACTGGCGGGGCACACGGGTTTCGACTTCGTGCTGCTGGACACCGAGCACGGATCCGCCGACACCGGCGAACTGGAGCAGCACCTCCGGGCGGCGGACGCGGCCGGGATTCCCGTCCTGGTCCGCGTCGCGGCCACGGACCCCGCGGCGATCCTGCGAGCGCTGGACGCCGGTGCCGCGGGCATCGTCGTGCCGCACGTCTCCACCGCGGAAGCGGCCGAAGCCGCTGTCCGCGCCGCGCATTATCCGCCGCGCGGCGTGCGCGGTCTCGCGGTCAGTACCAGGGCCGGCCGCTATGGGAGCACGTCACTGGCCGATCACCTGGCCAAGGCGTCGCGGGAAACCGTGGTCGTCGTCCAGGCCGAGGACGTCGAGGCGGCGCGGAACTGCGGCGCCATCGCCGCCACCGCCGGAGTCGACGCTGTGTGGATCGGACCGACCGATCTGTCGCTCTCCCTCGGTGTTCCCGGACAGCTGCGGCATCCCACATATCTGGAGACAGTCCGGCACATCACCGCGGCGGTGGCCGCGGCACCGGAATGCGCATTGTGCGCTCTCGTCGGCGACGCGGAAGCGGCGGCCGAGTGGCGTGCTCAAGGCGCGAGCGTGCTGCTGTTCAACCACAGCACTTTGCTGGCCGACAGCCTCCGGAACGCGGTACGGATCCGCGAGAACGGCGCCGGCCGTATCCCCCACGACGAATAAGGCATGAGGCAGAAAGAGGTGGTTCGGTGACGCACAAGCGGATCGCACTGGTGACGTCCACGTGTTTCCCCGAGGACGACTGGGCGGATCGGGACAGCCCGCTGCTCGGCGCATGCCTCGGTGACAAGGGATACGAGGTCGATACCGTCGCGTGGGACGCGCCCGGTGTCCCCTGGCATTCCTACGACCTGGTGGTCCTGCAGTCTCCCTGGATCATGTGGCGGAAGCTGGCCGCCTTCGGTGCCTGGCTGGAGTCGGTCGGCCGGCTGGAAACCGTGCTGGCCAATCCTTACGAGGTGGTCGTCGGGGGAATGAGCAAGTTCTACCTGCCTCGCGTCGAACGCGAAGGCGCGGCCACGATCCCCACGGCGATATTCCGGCCAGGGGACCAGGTCGGTGCCGAGGCCGGCGAACTGCTTGACCGTGCCGAGGCGGACTTCGGCGCCCGAGCGGTGGTTGTGAAACCGATCTCCTCCGGCGGTGCCCTCGGCGCCGTCCGGATAACCGCACCGGCGGAATTGGCGGCGAAGCTCCGGGACTTCGCCGGGGAGGGGACGACCGTCTGCGTGCAGCCCTACATTCCCTCGATCGACACCGCCGGTGAGGTCGGCGCGATCATGATCGACGGCCGGCTTTCGCACGTGATCACCAAGGACGCCATCCTGCAGGAGGGCACGAGCCGGTCGAATTTCCATCCCAACGCGCGGACCGGTTTCGATGAGCACGACACGGACATCGACGATATCTACACCGCTTACAAAGCTTATCTGGCAACGGTGGAAGCCATCCCGGTGTCGGTCCGCCTGGACTTTCTGCGGCACCCGCGCAGCGGGAGGCTCCTGCTGCTGGAAATAGAGTCCGTCGCTCCCGTCAAGTTTCTCGACCTGTATCCGCCGGCGGTCGAAAGCTACGCGGAGGCGCTCGTCGGCCTCCTGGAGCGGACCGAGCGGCAGCGCGGCCTGACCTCGGGCGCCGGGGCGGAATCGGTGTCCTGATGTTGCAGACACTTGATGCACCGCTTCCGGTGTGCTGGAAACACCACGCCGAAACGGCGACGCTCAACGGCGGGGCGGTCGAACTGACACCGCGATACACGCTGCACGCCGCTCCGGTGGCCAGGGCGTCGCAGCGCGCGCTGCGCAACCTCGGCCAGCTGCTGGAAGTCCTGCGTGCCACCGGGCTCACCTTGGGGACGGCGGCGGTGGAGGAGACCACGCCGGCGGGTACCAGCTGGTATCAGGCACTCGACGACGTGAACGGGAAACGGCATTGGGTGCGGGGCGCCGGACTGCGGCTGCTGGCGAACTTCGAGCCGGCCGAGGTGAGATTCTACTCGGGACTGTGCCTGTGGGGAACCGGCGCGATGCGCGCGTTCGCCGGCACCGAAGAGGTGACGCTGACCTCGGGCGACAGCCGGAATGCCCGGCACGTGACCGCCATTACGACGCTGTCCGGGCTGTCGGCCTACGAGGACGTGATGAGCGCGGAACTCACCGGACTGGCGGGTGCGGTGAAACGCGCGACCGCGCTGAGCGTGCATCCGGTGCTGCACTGGGATTTTCCTCCGCTGCACTACCTCGTGGCGCTGCTGGACAACGACGGGCGACCGATGCTGCGGCCCGCGCTGTGGCAGCGGTGGCAACGGGAGGTGGAGGAACGCGCGACGCTGGTCCGCAATCTGCTCTTCGTGCGCAGCCGGGCGGCCGGTTTTCGCATGTCCATCGCACGTTCTCTGGCTGCCCTGCAAGCCGGAGCGCACGGGCGCACCGGCGGCCGGACGCCTGAACAAGCGCTGGCGGTTCTCGCGCGCGATGACGAGGCGTGGCGTGTTGCCGCGTCGGTACGCACTGTGGAGACGTATCAGGATCTGACCCGGCTGGCTTACGCGGTCGAGATGCTGCGCGCGGGCTCTCCCGACCTGCACGGTGCGGCCGGTCGTCTGCTCATCGTGGTCGATGATCCCGCCGAGGCACGGAGCCTGGCGGAGGCCAGGGCCATCGCCAAGGCGGCGGGGTTGCGGATGGCGGCGGTGGGGTTGTACCCGCTGTCGAGGTTGCTGCCGAGCACCGGCGGCAGCCTGCACGCCTGCGGCGCGGCCGCTCGAGTACATAAAGAATTTGTAAGCCCCTGTCTTACGAAAACGAAGTTCTGCCGGACGTACGGTTTCTCCTGAACCAATAACGAAACTGCGAGGAGGAGCGGTGCGTCGGAACAGATTCCGGTGGACGGTCGTGGCGGTCTGCGTCACGGCTCTCACCACCGCAGGAGCAGCGGCCGCGGAAGCGGCCCCTGATCGCGTGCCGCTCGCCGGTACCAAAATGACGTGGGAACTCGTCGACAAGGGACCGGTCCCGGTGGACACTCCGGCGTCGGAGACCGTCTACCTCTCGGTCAAGGACCCGGAAACGCTTGCCCGCCAAGCGAAAGAAGTGTCCGATCCAAACAGCCGCGACTACGGGCGGTTCCTCGGGCGAGACCGGATCCGCGAAAACCACCGGCTCGGCCGGGCGCAGGTCGATCGCGTCCGTGCCTGGCTGACCGGGGCCGGCCTGAGCGTGACCGAGCCGGATTGGCGGCATCTGCAGGTGACCGGCACGTTCGGGCAGCTGAACGCCGCCTTCGCGGTGACCTTCCACGACTACGTCTTCCCGCCCGAGAGCGGGATAAAAGGTCACTACCTGGCACCGCCCACCGATCTGAGCGTCCCGGCCGAGCTGGGCGCACTGGTGCTGGGCGTCGGTCAGATCCCGATCGTCGTGCGGGACGCCGGCCAAGCCGCCGCGCCGCGGCGGTCCGCCGAACGCCGTCCGCACCTGGACGCCGGTGCCACGGCCAAGCAGTGTTCGCAGTACTGGGGAGAACGGCCCGCGACCGGGCTGCCGCAGGTGAACGGCGCGACTCCGCCGTTGGCGCCGTGCGGGTACACCCCGAAGCAGCTGCGACACGCTTACGGCCTCGACAGCCTCGGTGTCACCGGTGCCGGGCAGACCGTCGCCGTGGTGTCCTCGTCGATGGACACCCTCGAAAAGGACATCAACACCTGGTCGGACCGCGTGGGCACGCAACGGCTCCGCCCGGGGCAGCTCACCCGGGTGCCCTCGCCGGACGGCTCGCCGCCGGAACAGCCCGGTAACGGCGGATACGCCGCGATGATCGAGGCCGCCATCGACACCGAGTCGGTGCACGGCATCGCGCCGGACGCGAACATCGTCGCCATCGGGGAATCCACCGCGCAGGGCGGGAGTCTGCTGGCCGGCCTCAGCTACGCGCTGGACCACACCGACGCGAGCATCGTTTCCCTGTCACTGGCCAACGACCCGCCGCCCGGCTTGCGGAAGGCCTTCGACCAGGTCTACCAGGAGGGCGCCCTGCAGGGCGTCGGGTTCTATTTCTGCACCGGTGACGGGGGTTTCCGGCCGAACGACACCGGCGGCGACTGGCTGAACGGCTACGCGGGCAGCGGCTGGGTGACCGCGGTCGGCGGTACTTCGGTGGCGATCGGCCGGGACGGCAAGCGGGTCTGGGAAACCGGCTGGGGCAGCCCGGTCAGCCAGCTGTCCCAGAACGGCGCTTCCTGGGAACAACCGCAGAGCGACGGCGGTACCGGCGGTGGCCGGGCCACCGACCGGCCGCAACCGTGGTACCAGCACGGTGTCGTCCCGGACCGCTACGCCGCCACCCCGGACGGGAACCGCAGCCGGGTCGGCCCGGACGTCGCCTTCGACGCGGACCCGGCGACCGGCATGGTCATCGGCGGCACCCCGCTGGACGGCTCGGAGATCACCGATCCCGGCAGCTGGCACTACGCGGAGCACACCTTCGGCGGAACCAGCCTGTCCACCCCGTTGTTCGCCGGTGTGCAGGCACTCGCCCAGCAGGCCAGGGGCGGCAAGCGATTCGGCTTCGCCAACCCGGTCCTGTACCGGCGGGCGGGCACCTCCGCGTTCCGGGACGTCACGGCCTACCGGCTGCCGAGCGGGGACCCCGCGACCGCGGTGCGCTACCGGTCGAACCCCGGCGGAGGGACGACACCGGAGCTGTACCACTTCCTCGCCACCCAATGGGTCGAGAAGACCGGCACGTACCAGCCTCCCGAGGTCGGCCCCGGGTTCGACACCGAGACCGGGCTCGGTACCCCGGCCGGCGACTACCTGCGGTCCTTCCTCGGTCACTGAGGCGGCGACGCTGTCCTTTTCGGACACGATCCAGTGTGTCCGAAAAGGACAGTATCGGCTAGGCGGCGATCGATCGCACCGCGGTCATCGCACGGTCGATCTCGTGATGGTTGTTGACGATGCCGGCGCCCATGCGGATGGTCTCCTCCGCGTAAGGGGAAGTGGCCACCTTGACGCGGTGGGTTGCCAGCATGGTCACGACCGCGCCGGTGCTGAGGCCGGGGATCTCGAAGCACACGAGGCCACTGGCCATGGCCGGATCTCGCGGGGTGAGCAGCCGGACGCCGGGGGTGCCGGCCAGTTCGTCGCGCAGCCGGGTGTTGAGTTCCCGGATCCGGGCGGCGATGGCGGATCGGCCGAGGCGGTGATGAAACCGGACTGTTTCGGTCAGCGCGAAGATGTTGGCGTAGTCGGTGAAGATGTTGGCGTAGTCGGTGAAGCCACCGGGGGCGACGAAAGACGCCTGGGTGGCGGGCAGGGGATGGTTGCCGAGCCAGCAGTTGTGCAACGTGGTGTCGATTTCGAAGGAGGGGATCGTGGGTGCGATCTGCCGCCATGCCCAAGCCCGTCCGTGCACGACGCCGGTGCCTGCCGGGCCGAGGAACCACTTGTGGGCACCGGCGATGAAGAAGTCGGCGCCCAGGCGGGCGGCCTCCTCGTCCTCCGCGCCGAAGCCCTGGACACCGTCGACGATGAGCAGACAGCGATCGGCTTCGTCGCGGTCGCGGTTGGCCTCGGCGACGATGTCGGCGATCTCCGGCAGCGGAAGCTTCACACCGGTGCGGGAACTGACCCAGGTCAGGCCGAGGCAGCGGGTGCGCGGGGTGAGCGCGGCGTGGACGCTGTCGAGGATCTCTTCCCGGGTCGCGTGGGCGGGGTCGTGGTACAGACCGCATTTACGCACGGTCGCCCCGTTCTTCTCCGCCGCGCGATACACCGCTTGGTGGAGCGAATAATGGGCGTCGGGGGTGATCACCATTTCGGCACCGGCGCGAATGGACAGTCCATTGTAGATCAACGCCAGCCCGGTGGTGGTGCTGGGAACGAAGGCCACCTCCTCGGCGGGTGCGCCCAGATAGCCCGCCATGGCGGCCTTCGCCTGGAAGTAGGGGCTGTCGGCGGCGATCCCGGAGCCCAGTTCGGCCAGATCGCCGAGCAGGAACGACTCCAGCAGGTGCGGATCGGAGTCCAGCAGGGCCCGCCAGTGGTCGGCCGCGGCGCGGACGGCGACCGGTGGCGAGGCGAGGAAGAAGTTCGCCAGATGGATCTGGGACGGGTCGAGACGGAACGCGTTGCGGTGCGCTCGCCACACCGCTTCCGACGCGTCCACAGAGTGGAGGCCTTGCGTTACTGCGGACACGAGTGGTACTCCAGGGTTTTACGAAGAGGTGCCGTCGGCGGGGGCCGGCAAGCGCTTTGGCGCGGGGTTTTGCTCGAACAGTTTGTCCACTATGGACTTACGAGGCGCGAGGGAAAGGTGCCGCTCGGCGTGTGCGAAAACCGCGTCGCCGAGGCGGGTGTCCGCCTCACCGAGGTCGAAAGGCAGATCGAAATGGTTCCGGCCCGGCACCACGAACTCGTCGACCGACACCGCGCGCGGCTTCGCGGCTTCGGCGAAACATCGGTGCTGCCTGCCGAACTCGCCCGTCTCGTTTTCCCCGATCGCGATCGTGAGCGGGGGCAACCTGTCGGGGAGCAGGAAGAGCGGGCTGTTTCTCGCCGCGGCCGCCTGGTCCAGCCCGAGCGCGTCGTTGATGTAGGTCGGGCACAGCGGTTCCAGGTCGTAGACGCCGCTGAGCAAGGTCGCGCCGGCGAAGACGTCGGCCGGGTGCCGCCCTTCGGGCAGCCAGCCGTCCAGCAGGGCCATGGCTACCAGGTGCGCACCCGCGGAACTGCCGCTGAGGTGGATTTCGCCAGGACTGCCCGGCAGCCGCGCGGCGTTGCGGCACAGCCACCAGAGCCCTTCTCGTACCATCGCCACGATGTCGTCGAGCCGGTAGACGGGGGCGAGACCGTAGCCGAGCGCCGCGAATCCCCAGCCCTCCCTGAGGAAACCCGGGGCCGCGAACGACGAGTCGCCCACCCCGAGTTCCTGCCAGTAGCCGCCGTGGATGTACACCTGCAGCGGGGCGCCGGGGCGGGCCGCCGGGAAGTAGTCGAGTTCCTCGAGCGGCTCGGGCCCGTAGCGGAAGCGATGGCACAGCTGGGTTTCCCTGGCGGCCGAGCTCCGGGTGGTGTACTCGCCGAGATAGCCGGTGATGTCGTCGATGCAGGAACTGGGGGAGTATTCGCGATCGAGGTCCAGCGGGAGGACGTCGTCGAGGGGCATTTCGTGGGCTCCTTCCGCTCAGGCCGTCGGCTGTGCCAGCGCGCGGTGCAGCGTGCTGCGCTGCTGCCGCAGTTCGGGAAAGGGGAGGTGGATCCCGGCGGCGAGGTGTGCCGCACCGGACGTCCCGCCGGTGCCGGGAAGCCCGCCCAGCATCTTGGACATCAGGCCGAGATGAGCGGATTTCCAGCGCCAGAACCGGTTTCCGACGTCGATCAGGCCTTCGGCCACCCGGTGCAGGACACCGGCTTCCGGCCCGAGCCGGCAGATCTCGGCCACCGGCAGCTTCTCCCGGTCGGCCGCGTCGAGGAAGGCCTGGTACAGCCGTCCGGTCTCGCCCTCGCGGCCGACGAGGTCCGAGAGGCGGGCGAACTGAACGGATTCCGCGCCGCTCGCCCTGCCCAGATACGGGCGGAACTCGGCGAAGTGCCGCACCGGAAGCTTTTCGAGCGCGACGAGCTGCTCGAACAGGATGCGCAGCGACTCGGCCGCCCGGTCGAGGAGTTCGGCCGCCAGCTCGGCGTCGGCCCGGCCATACCGCGCGGAGAGCGCGTCGGCGGTGGCTTCGAGGTCGCCGACCAGTTGCTTCAGCCAGAGCTCGCAGGCCTGGTGGACGATGACGAAGAACAGTTCGGATCGCACGACACCGGGTTCGGCATCCGCGGGTACCCGTGGTTCCTGCAAGGACAACAGCGTGTCCAGGTTCAGGTACCGCGCATAGCTCAGCTCGGTCATTACTGGTCCCCCAGGGATTCCGTTGCGAACTCGGTGATCTTCCCGACCCCTTCGGCGAGGCGGCCCGGATCTCCGCAGAAGGCGATCCGGACGAGGCTGCGTGCCCAAGGCGCGGACGTCACCGGCCTGAGCTCGCCGTCGTCGGTGAAGGTCGGCTGGAGTGCGAAACCGGCGCCGGGGACGACCGCGACTCCGTGCCTGTCGAGCAGGCGCGCGGCGAACGTTCCGGCGTCCAGGCCTGACGTGGTGACATCGAGAACGGCGTACCAGCCGCCGGCCGGGAGTTCCGCCAGCAGCCCGCTTTCGATGAGCCGCGGCAGGACGGTGTCACGGTTGTGCCGCACCAGTTCCCGGTTCCGGGCGTAGGAGCCGGGTTCGCGCAGTACGGCCAGCCCCGCGTGCTGGACCGGGGTCGGCGGCGCGAGGATGCCTGCCTCCTGCACGACCTGCATGGCGGCCGCGGTCGCCTCGTCCGCCGTCACCACGTACCCCAGCCGGTATCCGGTCATGGCGGCGCTCTTGGAAAAGCTGAAGACACTGTGGACGATCCGTTCGGCGACCGGCGTGTCCCGTTCGAACGCGGCCACCGAAAGGTGCTCGCCCTCGTAGACGTAGTGCTCGTAGGCCTCGTCGCTGATCACCTGCCAGCCCTGTTCCCGCGCCAGCCGGAGCAAGCGGGTGATCCGCTCGGCCTCCAGGACCGCGCCGGTCGGGTTCGACGGGGAGTTGAGCATCAGCACTTTCGTCCGCGGGCCGGCCGCGGCGAGGACGTCCTCGGGCTCGGGCCGATACCCGGCGCCGAGCCGGTAGAAGACCGGCCGGACCCCCGCCAGCAACGCCTGCTGGACGTGCACGGGCCAGTGCAACTCGGGGAGCAGGATCTCGGCGCCGGGGTCCGCGAGCGAACGGAGAAGAGCCGTCAGTCCCTGTGTCGAACCCGGGGTCACGAACACCCTCGTCGCCGCCGTGTCGATCTTGTTCTCGACGGCCAGCTTGTCGACGAGCGCCTCGCGGAGTTCCGGAAGTCCTTCCACCGCGGTGTAGCGGGTTTCGCCCCGGAGCGCCGCCGCGCTGAGCGCTTCGGCGGCCACGGCGGGCGGGGAGAAGTAGGGATCGCCGACGAAGAGCTTGATCACCTCGCCGCCCTTGTCCAGTTCCCGTGCCCGCGCGGCGCGGAACACCTGGTGCAGACACGACGCGGGAACCTGACCGGCTCGCGGGGACCGTACCGCCGGGGGGACGGCGAGACTGGTCGTGGACATGGGGACCTCCAACACCTGTGCCGGCCGCACTCCGCGCCCCGCCGATGGGCGGCGGACGCGTCGACGACCGCATCGGACAGCGCTTTCCGCTTCGGTACGGCTTGGGTACGGCTTTGGTATGGCGGCCGGGGGATTACGGCCGCGGAAGCCGGCGACGACGCCGGGAAACTGGCGCGTTCAGTCGCTGCGGAACCGCACCGGTTCCGCGCCGGACAGAAGTCCGATGACCGCGCGCTGGGATTGTCCGATTCGGACGCCGGGAACATTCTCCGGCCGGGTGTCGCCGGAACCGCTCGGCCTGATTGCCACCATCAGCACCTCTTGAGCACCAGGGGAGTTACGAGGAGTGTGCGGTGAAGACGGAATTCACATCAGAGAGTTACTTTGATCGGAGCTCTGCGCGCCGACATATGAATTAGAAGAGCTGGTCCGGATGGCGTCAACGGTCCTGCCCTCGTGGGCCTCGCGGCTTATTCGTCCGTGCATAGTGGACTGAAACCTCTGGCGGGGTCGCCCCTGTTTCTGCTAGGGTGCGCGACCCGCGGACAGGATGCGCGGGAATTGCGCCGGATCGAGATGAGGCCGAGCACCGTTTCCCTGCTGGGCGTGTGATCGGCTCGTGACGTCGATGGTGCGTCCGATCGAGCAATTCATCGGTGGTTTGTTCCGCGTTCAGAATGCGGTTTCTCGGTGGCGGGTTTGCTATGGGTGGTTATTGGTACGTCGCGAATGCTCCGTTGGGGCGATCGCTGTCTCTAATGGAGTATTCGCGACGGAGGGGGCGTCCCTGGCTGTGGCGGGCCGCTGGATCCGAGGGCAGGTCTCGCCGGGGTCGATGGGTCCCGGCTTCAGGGGAGGAGAGCGGGACGAAGCGGGTTTCCCAGCTCCGCCTCGAGCTTGCGGATCGACGCACTCAGTGCCGACTGGACGACGTGGACCTCCGGCGCGGCGGCGGTTAAGCTCCCGCTCCGCGCGACGGCGGGGAAGTGCTCGACCTGCCTCAGCTCCCGTGAGCGATGCTCTCGCTCGATCGGCACGTTCGGGCGAACCACGCAGATCACCGAAGACGCGGAGCCGCGGCGATCATAGCGGTAAGCCGTTTGGGCATCACTCACCCTCCGAAAGTCCCCGATCCCGGTCGGCGAGCACTCCGGTCGTCGCGGGCACCGCATGATACGGGCGTGGACGCCGTACTCACCGCTCTCGCCGCGGGCCGGCCGTTCGTCCCGGTCACCGGGCCGACCGGCATCGGCCGGACGACGGCGCTGGGCGAGGCAGGTGAGGAACTGTCCCGGCGAGGGGCGCGGGTGTCGGCGATCCGCTTCACCCGCGACGGCGACGCGGTGCCGGTACACCTGCCCGGCTCCGAGGTGGGCTTCATGCCGCTCGGGCCGGTCGCGGGTGCGCACCGCTCCTCGGAGATCGCGCGGCGGGCCGCTGCCGCGGCCGCCACCGTGCTGGTACGCGGTGGCGGTGAGGCCGCGTTGCTGATCGACGACGCGCAGTGGATCGACCGGGATTCCCGCGCCGTACTCGGCGCGCTGGTGCGACGGCTGGCCGGGACCGCGGTGACCTGCGTATGCGCGATCCGCACGCCGATGCCGGACGAGCAGCGGGACTGGCTGCGGGAGCTGCGCGGTGACGCGCTCGCGACCCCGGTCCGGCTCCGGCCCATGACGACGGAGGAAATCGCCAGGAAGCTCGCGGTGGCAACCCGGGCGAAGCCGGACAGCGACCTGGTCGGCAGGGTCGGTGAGCTTTCCCGGGGGATCCCGGCGGCGGTCCGCGACGCGATCGGGATGCTGCGGCGCGGCGGGGCCGTGCGCCTGATCGGCGGCACCGCCTATCTCGCGCCGATGTCCCGGCCGGTGGAAACCCCACCGGACAACGAGTTTCTCCGGCTGCTGCGCGGCCTGCACCCGAAGGCCGTGGCCGCGGCGACCGCGGTCTCCGTGCTCGCTCCGCTCGGCGAGGCCGTCCCGCGGCTGGTCGCCGAGGTGCTCGAGACGGGCGAGACCGAGGTCGTCGCGCTGCTGGACGACCTGCGGCGAGAGGGCGTCCTGCACCGAGGCCGGAAGGGACGTTCGTGGCGGATTCCCGTGCCGTTCCTCGCCACCGCGCTCAGCGCCGCCATGGGGCCCTTCGAACGTCGCCGGCTCGCGGCCAAGGCCGTCACCGCGGTGTGGACAGGGGCGGCGGAGTGCGAGGATCCGGACTACCTCGCCGATCTGGTCGCCGACGCCGGGCGGCTGATCGACCCCGGCCTCGCCTTCGACTCGCTGCTGGAGCGGTCGGCCGAGGCCGGCGATCGCCTGCCGTTGCGGGCGTCGCGCTGGCTCGGCGCGGCGATCGAGCTCGCGGAGAACCCGGCACAACGGGTGACGGCCCTGCTCGCGCACACCGAACTCTGCCATGCCCGCGGCCAGCACGAACGCAGCCTCCGCGGCGCTCAGCTCCTGCTGACCAGCTTCGCCGATCAGCTCGCACCGGACGTGGCACAGTCGGTCCAGGTGATGGCGGTGCGCGCGCTGAAGAGCGTCGGGGACGACGAAACGCTGGGCAAGATCGCCGAGTCCTGGCGCGGCTGGCAGGACGATCCCTCCCAGCGCCCGGTGACCAGGGCGCTGGCGCTGGCCATGCTGGACCGGTGGGGCGAAGTACGCGACGTGCTCGCGGACACCGGGGAACGCTGGCGCGCCGGAAGCGCCACGACCGTGCTCCACGGGTCGCTGCTCGAAGCGTTCGCGGCGTTGTGGACCGGCCACAGTGGACTGTTCGAGCACCTGTCCGAACGTGACCTCCCCGCGCCCGAAGGTGCGGCGGCACGGGCCGCGCGCAGCCACCGGACCGAGCGGGTGACGGCACAGGCGTCGGCACTGCTGGTCATCGGTGACTCCGCCCGCGCCGGGGAACTGCTGGCCGGTGCGGACCCCGAAAGCCTGCCGCTGGGCGATCGCGCCGCGCTCGCCGCGATGCGGGGCGAGGTCGAGCAGGCCGTCGACCTGGCCCGTCGGGATCGGACGCGCAGTGCCGGCCGCGGCTATCACATCGGGTACTCCGCGACGCAGCTGACGATCATCACCGTGCTGGTGGCGCAGGGAAAGCTGACCGCGGCGCGGGAAATGCTGACGGCCGCGCGGGAGCCGGGCCCCCGGCTGGGCCATCTGCTCGACATCGCCGAGGCGCGGATCCAGTGGGCGCTCGGCGAGAGCGAAGGCGCCAAGGCGAAGCTCCTGGCGTGCGAGCAGGCCGCCGCCGAGCGCGGCCTTGCTGTCGGCCTCGATCTCTGCTGGGCCGAACTGGCCGACCTCGCGCTCCAGACGGGGGATCCGGACGAGGCCAAGCGGTGCCTCGGCGCGATCGAAGAACTCGCCGGGACCATGCCGACGTCCCGCGTGCTGACGCACGCCGCGCTCGTACGCTCCCTTGTGGACGGTGACCGTGCGAGTGCGGAAGAATGTCTCGCCATGGTGCGCCGCCGTGGGCAGCCGCTGGAAACGGCCACGGTGTACGAAAAACTGGTCCGGCACGGTGCCGGTGATCCGGCCCTGCTGAGCTCGGCCTACGAGATCTTCGGCGGGTTCGGCGCACTGCTGCACCGCTCGTGGTCGCGCAACCTCATGCGGGAGCACGGGATCGTCGTGCCGGGGCGCACGCGCACGGCGGCCGAGAGCGAGCACCTGCTGGCCGTCCTCGTCGCCGACGGATTGACGAACAAGCAACTTTCGCTGGCGCTGCGCGTCAGTGAGAAGAGCGTGGAGAACCGGCTCAGCCGCTTGTTCGCGCGAACCGGGTACCGGTCCCGGATCGAGTTGTCGGCGGCGATGCGCGACGGCGGATCCCCGCTGTCCGTGAGAGGCGGCGCCGGATAGAGACCGGATAGAGAAGTCTTGAAGTGAGTATCGGGATGCTCGGTTCCGACACCGGCCGGTCCGCGCCGGTGCGGAACCAGTGGCCTTGGGGTACCGGGGAGGAACATCGGGATGGGACGGCAGCGCACGGGACTCGTGGGCAGGCGGGCCGAACTGGCCGCGCTCCGGTCGGCGGGAGACGGCCGGGCGCTGGTCGTGCTGCGCGGTGAGCCGGGCAGCGGACGGAGTGCCGTGCTGGCACAGGCGGCCGGCGAGCTGATCGACCGGGGGATCTTCGTCCTCGAACTGTCCGGCGCGGCGCCACATCCGGCCTGGGACCGGTACGGCGTCCGCGTCGTCCTCGACGCCATTCGCGAGCGCTTCGAGGACCTCGGCGGTCGTTCGCGGCTCGCCGACGCGATCGACGTGCTGAGCCGCCTGTGCACCGAACAGGCCTACGAGTCCGCCTGGGAACGGTCGCGGCTGGCCACCACGCTCGGCACGGTGTTCCGCAGGCTGGGGCCGATCGCGGTGGTCGTCGACGACGCGGATCGTCTCGCCCAGCCCGCCATCGCGCCTGCCACGGCGCGCCACGCGGGGTGCCTGGTGATCGCCGCGTGTGCCGACGACACCGAACTCGGCGAGGCGGCCGATCTGGCGATCGAACTCGGCGAACTGTCCGAAGAGGACTCCGACGCCGTGCTCCGGCAGGCCGCCGGGATGCCGGTCGACGACACCCTCCGGCGAGCCGTGCGCAACGGTCTCGGTGCGCTGTATGGCAATCCCGGCACCCTGGTGTCCACAGTGGCCGACCTGCGGCGGCGCGAACGGCTGGTCGCGGTGCACGGTCACGTGTGCCTGCGCGATCCGGAGGAACCCGTCGCGCTGCCCCCTGGCCACCGGCTGCTCGCCGAGCTGGACGCCTGCGGACCGCTCGGCCACGACCTGGTGCGGCTCGCCGGGGACGCCGCCTTCGGCGTGGACGAGATCCCGTTGCTGGCCGCGGCGACGGGACGTTCGACACTCGGGTACGGGCGTGCGGCCGACCGGCTGGTCGGCGCCGGGGTGCTCGGCGCCGACGCCGACGGGCTGCTGAGCGTCCGCTGCCCGGCGCTGCGCGCGGCCGTGCCGGGCCCGGCGAGCGAAGCACTGCACCGGGCGATCGTCGGCCATCTGCTCGACGCGGACGGCGAGCGCCCGCTTGTCCTCGCCCGGCATCTCGCGGCCGCGGGCACGACGGTCCCGCGGCGACCGGAGCTGGCCGAGCGGCTCCGCGACGGGACGCCGGACACCGCCCAGCGGTACGCGGCCTGGTGGCACGCCGAGGACGGCGAAGACCGCTCTCACGCGGCGGTCGGCCTGGTCCGCCACTTCGTCCGCACGGCGGACTACGCGGGGCTGGCGCGCTTCGTCGGCCAGGTGCCCTCGGGCGAGCTGGACTCGGCGGATCTCGCCGCGGCGGCCGCGCTGGCCGCGCTCCACTCGGGACGCCCGGTCCCCGCTTCCGTCCGCGCCGCGGTGACCGCAGGCGGGGAGGTTCCCGCCGCGATCGCGTTCTGCGATCGGTGGTTCGCGGGCGGGCAGGCGGAGTTGACCATCGGCGATGTCGAGCGGGCTTTCGCGCCGCTGCGGCATTCGCCTGCCCTGCCGACGATCGAACGCCGGACCCGCGGCCTCGAGCACGCCTTCGCCCTGCGCGACCTGGTCCCGGTGCTCGCTTCGGTGCTCGGCGCGGATTTCGGCACGCCCGCCGACGGCCCGCTCGCCGCGTACCACCGGGTGCTCACCGGGTACGCCGACGGCGACTGGACGGCGGCGCTCAGCGCGGCGCGGGAACTGGAACTCGATCCGCGTGCCGACGCGCTCGCCCGGCAGAGTGCCCGTCTGCACGCCGCGGAGATGTGCTCGTGGCGTGGCGAGGACCAGCGCGCGGCGGCCTGGCTGGAGTCCGTTCCCGCCGGGGAGTGCGCTTTCCCGGTGCTGCGCTCCTGGGTGGCCGCCGGAACCCGGCACAACGCGGGCGACAGCGCGGGGGCACTGCGCGAGGGTTTGCGGACCCGTCGTGGCGGCCCCGGCACTTCGCGGCTCCTGCGCAGGATGGCGACGATCGCGATGGACGCGGACAAGCCGTTGCAGGCCCACCGGGTCCTGGCCGAGATCGAACGGACGTACTCGCGCGACTCCAGCCTCGAGGCGCTGGAAACCGTGTCCTATGCGCGGGGTCTGGTCAACGGCGACCGTGCCGGGGCGCGGGCGGCCGAGCACCTCGCGCGCAGCGGCGGCAACCGGTTCGAGCTGTCGCTGGCCTGCCAGCTGGCCGGCAGCACGGCCGCCGAACCGGCGCCGTGGCTGACCGAAGCGTTCGAGATCGCGCAGTCGATCGGCGCGACGAAGCTGACCGCGCGGGTCAAGCGATCGCTCCAGGACAGCGGGGGTGTGGTGGCCGAACAGCGGGACCGCCGCGAGGACCTGTCGGAGACCGAGCTGCGGATCATCGAGCTGATCCGCCTCGGCCGGACGAACCGCCAGATCGCGATCGCGGTGCGGATGAGTGAGAAGACCGTGGCGAAACACCTCACCAGGCTGTTCGCCAAGGCGGGTTGCCGGACGCGGCACGGGCTGGCCACGTCCGATCTCGGCGGGCGGCCGCAACCGCTCGGCGCGTGAGTCTCGGGACGATGGAGGAGTTGTGAGCAGTAACGTCATCGCGGTCACCCAGGCGCCGGGACAGGGGCACCGCACGATCGCCGAGGCGATCGACCACGCGCACGACGGCGCGGTGATCGTGGTGGGCCCCGGCCGCTACGCCGAGAACCTCGTGCTGACCAAACCCGTCACCATCACCGCGGAGAACGGGCCGGGCACGGTCTGGATCGTCGCGGCCACCGGCGTCACCGTGTCGCTCCAGGCGGACTCGGCGGCATTGTCGGGGGTCACCGTGGTCGCCGCGGACGCGGACAGCCCGGCGGTGCTCGTGATGAGCGGTCAGCTCAGCGTCACCGAATGCACGGTCGAGGCGTCGAGCTGGGCTTCGATTTTCGTGCGGGACCAGGGAACCCTGCTCATGCGGTCCAGCGAGGTGCGCAACGGTGCCGGGGCGGGGGTCGTGGTCACCTCGCCCGGGGGCGGGGTGCTCGACGACTGCCGGCTGACCGATCTCGGCACCTCCGCGGTCGTGGTGGCCGAACAGGGCGGGCTGCTCGTCCGGTCCTGCGTGGTGGGACCGGCGGCGGCCAACGGGATCTGCCTCAACGGCCAGGGCAGGCTCACCGTGGAGGACACCACGGTGTCGGGCGCGGGCAAGCCCGCGATCGCGGTGGAGCAGCAGGCCGCGCTCACCGCGACCAGGCTCGCCGTGCGCGACACCACCGCGATCGGCTTCTACCTCGCGACGTCGGAGCAGGTGGTGCTCGAGGACTGCGCGGTCGAGGGCGCGGGTGCCGAAGGGATCTTCGTCGCCGAAGGCTGCGCCCCGGCCCTGCGCGGCTGCCGGGTGCGGGGGACCCGGGGACGCGGGCTGCACTTCATGGGACGGGCGTCCGGTTCCGTCACCGGCTGCGAAGTGTCCGAAGTGGACGGTATCGGGATCGGGGTGACGGAACGGAGCCTGCCCGAGTTCTCGCAGGTCTCCGTGGCCGGGTGTACCGCGTCCGGTGTCCGGATCGACGACGGCTCCGATCCGTTCTTCCGCAGGCTGCAGGTGCGGGGCTGCGACGGCGCGGCCGTCGAGGTGGACGGCGGTGCCCGCGGCAGGCTGGAGAACATCGAGGTCGAAGGCGGCGGAGCGGGACTGTCCGTGTCGGGTGCGGCGCGACCTTCGGTCAGCGGGCTGAACACGCGTGACGTCGCGGGCGCCGCTGTCCGGGTGGCGGACGCGGCACTGTCGCTTTCGGACAGTCAGCTCTTCCGCTCGGGTGCGGAGGGGGTGCACGCGGGCTCGGGCGCGGACCTGTCGATGACGCGCTGCCGTGTCCAGGAAAGCAAAGGGGCGGGCTGCACGTTCGCCGAAGGCGCGTCCGGCAGCGTCCTGGACTCCGAGTTCTCCGGCGGCTCCGCCGACGGGATCCTGCTGGAGACCGGGGAAGCCGTCACGGTGAAGGGCTGCACGGTCCGGGACAACCACGGCAGCGGTATCCGGCAGCTCCGGCCGAGCAAGGCGATCGAGGTGCTGGATCTGATCAGCGGCGGCAACCTCGCCAACGACGCTTACGGCACAGCCGCCTCCGTCGGTGCCACGCCGCGGGCCGTCCCCGCCGAGGACACGCAAAAGCGGCCGGCACTCGGATCCGATCCCCTGGAAGAACTTCAAAGCCTGGTCGGGCTCGCCGGGGTGAAGAGCGAAGTGACGTCGCTGGTCAACCTGAACAAGATGGCGAAACGGCGGATGGACGCCGGGCTGTCCGCCCCGCCGATGGCGCGGCACCTCGTGTTCGCCGGGGCACCCGGTACCGGCAAGACCACCATCGCCCGGCTGTACGGCCAGATCCTCGCCCAGCTCGGTGTGCTGCGCGTGGGGCATCTCGTGGAGGTGGCGCGGGCCGACCTGGTAGCCCAGATCATCGGCGGCACCGCGATCAAGACCACCGAGGCGTTCAACACCGCCCTCGGTGGCGTGTTCTTCATCGACGAGGCGTACGCGCTCAGCTCCGGTGGCGGCGGCACCGGCCCCGACTTCGGCCGCGAGGCGATCGACACGCTCGTGAAGCTGATGGAGGACCACCGCGACGACGTCGTCGTGATCGCGGCGGGCTATTCCAAGGAAATGACCGAGTTCCTCTCCGCCAACCCCGGGATGGAGTCGCGGTTCAGCCGCACCATCGAGTTCGCCAACTACACCCCGGAGGAACTGGTGACGATCGTGCGCGCGCAGTGCGGCAAGCACGACTACCGGCTCACCGAGGGGGCGAGCGCGGCGCTGCTGAAGTACTTCGACGAGATTCCGAAGGACGGCACGTTCGGCAATGGGCGTACCGCACGGCGGGTGTTCGAGCGGATGACCGACCGGCAGGCCTCCCGCCTGGCGACGACGAACGCCGACGCCGCGGACCTCACCCTGCTGACCGAGGACGACCTGCTGTCGATGAGGTGAGCCGTGCCGAGAGGAGAGACGATGCATCAGCAACACCCCGGCCTCTTGGTCGTCGAAGAGCACGAGGCGCACCGGCGCCACGTGCTCGTCCGGCGTCGTGACGAGGCGGGCCTGGATCGGCTGCGCATCGGTGCGGTACCGCTGTCCGACGGTGAGCTGCTCGTCCTGGCGACCCCCGGTGCGCTTCAGGTGCCGTCGCTGGCGTCCGCCCTGCCCGGGTTGTTGCGCGAGCACCTCACCGGCATCGAGCTGCTCTGGCTCGGTGTCGGCGGTCTCGCGGCCGACACCGAGGCGGCCCAGCGCCTCGCCGAGGAACTCGGCATCGAGATCGCCGCGCCCGACGGCGGGCTCGTGGCGATGCCCGGCGCGGCGCTGTACGCGGGGCACGGCGCGGGCGGTACCGGCTGGCACCGGTTCCGTCCCGATCAGCTGGTGAGCTTCCACGGGGCCCGGTTTCCGTTGCCGGAGTGGGAATCCTGGCTTCCGGCCGGGCCGGTTTCCCTTGGCGACGTCGTGGCCATGCCGGTACCGTGCGGCCTGCTGGTCCGCGCCGCCTCCGCCGAGGGGGCCACCGCTGCCGGCACCGCCTTCGACATCGCGGTCAACCAGCGGTTCCCGAAGATCGTCGTCATGACGCCGTCCGTGGCCGGAGTCGGCGCGCTGCTCGAAGGATTCCCGCCGAACCCGGTCATGGTCGTCCCCGCGACGCCGGAGGCCGCGGCGCACACCTGGCAGACCGAACTGGCCCTGCGGCTTTCCCGGGACGTCGTGTTCAGCGCCGGACCGCAACTCGACGGGACGACCGTCGTGCCGGGCGGTGCGTTCCGGCCCTTTCCGATCGTGTTGCGGCAGGCCGCCGATGGCGGGGATCAACAGGTGCTCGCCGTCGCGCCGCCCCCGCCCGGCTGGGAACGGGAGGGAACGCGGTCCTACCGGCTGGCCGAGGGTGGCGGCGATCCGGTGCTCGCCGACGTCGTGCCGTCCGGGCTGGTGCTCCGCGCGGCGGAGGGGGACGCCGATCCGGACGCTGCCGCCGCGCCCTTCGATCCCGCGCGCTGGACGCTGACGGTGGGGGCGGCGGGGCGGCCGGTCGGCCTGCCGGTGCTGGCCGCGGCGGAGCGGCTGCTCGCAGCTCTCCCGGACAGGGAACGCGCGGCGGTCCGGGTGCGGATCGCGGGTGTCCCCGATCGCGAGGCCGCGCACGCGCTCGACCATCGTGCGGCGAACCGGAAACCGGCGCCGCCTTCGGGGCCTCCGCCGTCCCGGCCGCTCAATCCGAGCCGTCCCGTCCCCGGACCGTCCACATCGGACAGGGTGGCGCCGCGGCGGGCTCTCCGGACCGAGCTGCCGGGTTCCGTGCCTGCTGCGGGGTGGGCGCCGGGTGGTGCTCGGCCGGTGCCGCCTGCTGGTCCGGTTGGTCCCGTGGGGCCGCGCCCCGGTCCCGCGCCGCGGGCCGCCCCCTTCGATCTGGATGATGTGGCGTCTCGGCGTGCTGTCCGCACCGTCGAGCTGCCGGACTCCGCGCCTGCTCGCCCTGCCGCGGGGCGAGCGCCGGGTGGTGCTCAGCCGGTGCCGCCCGTCGTGCCGCCGGTGGTGCCCCCCGCCGCGGCCGCGCCGCCGTCGATCATGACGTCGTCGGGTGCCCCGGTGTCCACTGTGTCCAGTGGAATGGCATCGTCCACTGTGGTCGGTTCGCCGAAAAGCTCGCCACCGAGCGAGGAACCGGCCGCCGAGACGGTGCGCATGGAAACGGTCGAGCCCGATGCGGAACCGGAGGCCGAGACGGCGCCGCCCGTCGCGCCGTCACCACTGCCGCCATCTCCCGAGGAACCGGACGTGCCGCTGCCCGCGCCACCGGTCGATCGGGAACCCGGCGCTCCGGCGTCCCCGGCGCTCCAGCCGGTCGCGGTGCCGGTACGGGCCAGCACCACCGCCGAACAGAACCGGTTCGTCACGGCGGCGGGCGAGGACTTCGGCATCGCGCTCGCGACGGTGAACGCGGCGCTGGCCACCTGGCCGTCGATGCGGGTGGACGAATCGCCCGCGGGCAAGGCGGACTACGTCGCGGTCTGCCTTTACCTCAGCCGGGGCGAGGGTGCCGCGAACCTGGTCAACGGCGCGCTGCGGACCGGCGAGGGCGCGGTGCTGGACGGCCAGATCCCGTGCCTGATGTCGGGCCTGCGGCGGTTGCCCACGCATCGGCGGGCGGTGCTGCGGCAGGGCAAGGTGTCCGAGTCGCTCGAACATCGCGGCGATCCCGGCACGGTGCTCACCGAACCGGGTTTTCTCGCCGCCAGCATGGATCTCGACGTCACCGTCCCCGGTGCCGACCTCGATGTGCTGATCTGGCCCGCGTCCGCGCGCCGGACGTCGGAGCTGATGCTGAGCCGCCCGGTCGGCGAGGCGGTGTTCACCGCGGGGGCCCGGTTCAAGACGCTGGCTGTCCGCTCCGTGTCGGATGAGGAGCAGGAGGAACCCGAGGACGATCCCGACGCACTGAGCGCGCCGAAGGTCGCGGTCCTGTTCCGCGAGCTGGCACCGGGGGAGACGCTGGAGTCGGCCGACCTCGACGACCGGGATCGCGCGGCGCTGGCGAAACTCGACAGCGTGCTGGCGGGACGTCGCAGCGCCGCGCTGCGGCTCGTCGAGGATCCGGACACGATCGCCCGGCTCACCACGTCGATGGTGCTCTGGCGGGACGAGGCGGCGGGCGAAGGCAAGCCGGTCGCGGTGGCCTCGTGAAGAACACCGTGAAGTCCGGCGTGGTGCTTGCCGTCGGCTTGCTCGCGACGGGTGTTCCCGCGCACGCGGCACCGTCGCCACCCCCGTCGCCCCCGCCGTCCTCGTCGTTGCCGCCCGCTTCGTCTTCGGCGCCTCCTTCGGGGAAGCAGGACAAGCAGGTGCAGTGCCTGCCGCCGCCGCGGACCGTCGATCCGTCCGTGCCATGGGCGCAAAAGCAGCTCTCGCCGGAACGGGTGTGGCCGCTGACCAACGGCGCGGGCGTCACGGTGGGCATCGTCGACACCGGTGTCGACGCGTCGGTACCGCAATTGCGGGGCGGGACCGTGCTGAAGGGCGTCGACACGACCAAGCCGGGCAGGGGACCGGCCGACAGCGACTGCTACGGGCACGGCACCTTCGTGGCGGGCATCATCGCCGCGTCCCCGGCGAGCGGCACGGGATACGCCGGGGTGGCGCCCGGGGTGCAGATCCTGCCGATCCGGTGTGCGAACACGGACGACCCGAAGAAGGACGGCGCGCTGACGCCGGAGGGGATGGCGCTCGGGATCAGGGCCGCGGTCGACGGCGGTGCGCGGGTGATCAACGTTTCGGCCAGTACGACCGAGGAGAACCCGCAACTCGCCGCCGCGGTCGAGTACGCCGCGAGCCACGACGTCGTGCTCGTCGCCTCCGCCGCCAATACCGCGAAACAGGGCGATCCGGTGACCTATCCGGCGTCCTACCCGTCGGTGATCGCGGTCGGCGCGGTGGACGAAGCGGGCCAGCACGCCGATTTCTCCCAGACCGGACCGTTCCTGTCGCTGGTGGCGCCCGGGGTGAACGTGCTCGGTCTCGGCCCCGGCGGGCCAGGACACTGGCAGGGCAACGGGACGAGCTACTCCGCCCCGTTCGTCGCCGGGACCGCCGCGCTCGTGCGCGCCTACCGCCCCACGCTGAACGCCGCCCAGGTCAAGCGCCGGCTGCTGGCCACCGCGACCCATCCGGCCGCGAAGCTGCCGGATCCCGCGCTGGGCTGGGGAACGGTGAACCCGATGGCGGCGGTGACCGCCGTGCTCCCCGAGGAAGGCGCCGCCGGGATCACCGCCGTCGTCCCGCCGGGCGCCCGAGGCGTCGGCGTCGTCCCGCACGACGAACTCGGCCCGGTCCTGGCCGTGGCGGGGGTGTTCGGCGCGCTGTGCCTCGTGCTGACGTTGTTGCTGCTGACCCGGGTGTACCGCTCCGGCCGCAAACGCCGCTGGCGCCCCGCCCGCGTCCTGGAAGTCGCCTCGCCGTCCCCGTCCCCGGAGAGCTAGGCGACTTCCCTTCCGTACCACCAGAGATCGGGCCCGTCCGGACGACCGGGCGGGCCCGCCGTCCTTTGTGGACTAAAGTGCCGTGTGTGGGGCCCCGCACAGGGGGGGTGGGGGGTGAAGGGGCGGAAAAGGGCCGCCCGGGGGGGACCAGCCCGGCGG